>JAUVRU010000191.1 GCA_030597485.1 Anaerolineae bacterium | reverse complement strand
GCTCAACAGCGACCGAAATGACCGGTTCCGGAAACTTGATAGTCTCCAGCACTACCTGACGGCCGGGATCAGATAAGGTGTCGCCTGTGAAGGTGTTCTTGAGACCCAGGACAGCACCAATGTCCCCAGCTGTTAAAGAATCAATCTCCTCACGCTGGTTAGCGTGCATCTGCAACAGCCGCCCAGCCCGCTCCCGCTTTCCCTTGGTCGCGTTGTATGTGTTGGCCCCCGAGTTGATCGTACCTGAATAAACGCGCAAATAGGCCAGACGCCCCACGTATGGATCGGTGACAATTTTGAAAGCCAGGGCCGCGAACGGTGCCTTGGGATCTGGCGGGCATTCAACCGGGGCTTTCGTCTTGGGATCGATTCCCACCATAGGCGGCACATCCAAGGGCGAAGGCAGGTAGTCTACTATCGCGTCCAGTAGTGGCTGCACCCCCTTGTTCTTGAGTGCCGAACCACACAAGACCGGCACCAATTCACCCCGGACTATTGCTTGTCTCAGAGCAACGCGAAGTTCGTCCGCCACAATCTCCTCTTCCATGATGAACTTCTCGGTTAACTCCGTACTGGTCTCCGCCACCCGCTCGACCAGATTCCGCCGCAGTCGCTCAGCCTCTTGGGCACAGTCGGAAGGTATGACCGCGGTCGCACGTACCTCGGCGCCCAAATCGTCGACGTAGGTCACAGTCCTCATCTCAATAAGATCAATGATACCGGCAAACGCGGATTCAGCGCCCACCGGCATTTGAATGTGCACGGGCTGCGCCTTCAGCCGATCAACAATCATCTGAGCAGTGCGGTCGAAATCAGCACCTACCCGATCCATCTTGTTGATGAAGCAAATGCGCGGCACATTGAAACGGTCAGCCTGCCGCCACACCGTCTCCGACTGCGGTTCCACGCCGGCGACAGCGTCAAAGATCACCACCCCTCCATCCAGCACCCGCAGCGAACGCTGCACCTCCGCCGTGAAATCAATATGCCCGGGTGTGTCGATGACGTTGATTTGGTGATCGTTCCAAAAACAAGTGGTTGCGGCAGCCGTGATAGTGATCCCTCGCTCCCTCTCCTGATCCATCCAGTCCATGGTGGCAGCGCCATCGTGAACTTCACCCATCCGCCGAATCTTCTGAGTATAGAAGAGCATACGCTCGGTGGCTGTGGTCTTGCCAGCATCAATGTGGGCAATGACACCGATGTTTCTCACTCGCTCAAGAGGGAACTTGCGCACCATAATCCCTTACCGACAGACACAGCAGAATACACGTTCCACAATCATCATCCGGGCGTCCTTTGATCACGCGGCAAGATACTGATTGCCAGGCCATTGGCGACTACCAGCGATAGTGAGCGAAGGCCCGGTTGGCCTCAGCCATACGATGCATATCATCCTTCCTCTTGACGCTCGCTCCCTGACCGGCGGCTGCATCCATGAGTTCACCGGCGACCTTCTCAGCCATGGACTTGCCAGGACGCTGGCGAGCGCTCTGCACCAACCAGCGTAGGGACAGACTCGAGCGTCGCTCAGGGCGCACCTCGATAGGGATCTGATAGGTAGCCCCCCCCACACGTCGGGGACGAACCTCTACCATGGGCGTCGCATTTTTCACCGCCGACTCAAATACCTCAAGAGCTGGCTTTTTCGTTCGCTCCTCAATGATGTCGAAGGCATCGTATAGCACTCGATAAGCTAAGCTCTTCTTGCCCTTCTGCATCAACTTGTTGCCGAAGCGGGCAGCGAGCTGGCTGTTGTGCCTCACATCCGGTTCAATGATACGCCGCGGTGGGCGATTACGTCTAGGCATATTTCACCTCAATCAAGTGTTACTGTCTGTTGAGCACGTACACACGCAGCAGTCCATCCGTCAGCGCGTGAGACAAACCAAGAACCATCCAGGAGACCGCCTTGCACCCTCGTCAGGGTGATTGGGGCTACACGTCAATGGTCCCTTCGGCTGGCTCAGTGCCAGCACAGATGGCTCCTACTTAGGACGCCTGGTACCATACTTTGACCGGGATCGCTTGCGTTCGTCCACACCTGTGCTGTCGAGCGCACCTCGCACAATATGATAACGGACCCCAGGCAGGTCCTTCACACGACCCCCACGGACCAGCACCACAGAGTGCTCTTGCAGATTGTGTCCCTCACCCGGGATGTACGCCGTCACTTCGATGCCATTGGTCAGACGCACACGGGCAATCTTGCGCAACGCCGAATTGGGCTTCTTGGGCGTCATAGTCCGTACCTGTGTGCACACACCGCGCTTCTGGGGCGCTCCCCTAGGCCGGAGAGCCATGTTCCCTTTCAGAGCATTGGACGTATACCGCAGTGCCGGCGCTTTGCTCTTGGAGCGCTTGGAGCTGCGTTTCTTGCGCACAAGCTGGTTAATTGTAGGCAAAGCAACCTCCTCCAGTAGTTCTTCCTCGGCAACCGCCGATGATCGATTTCAAGTTTACAACCCTATGAATCTATCACAGTGCTTGATGCGTGTCAAATCCGACGCAGGATTTCGGAGGATTTCAGCGCGGAGGGCCGAGCATTCCCAGCCCCAACCCCAGCTTGGGCAGCTTCTCCTTCCGCTCCTCCTTGCCGAACTGGACAGAATCTTCGCTGTCGGAGATTATCTCCACCGACAGTCCCAATGACTGGAGCTCCTTGACCAACACCCGGAAGGACTCGGGAACACCGGGCTCCTGGATCGTCTCACCTTTCACAATGGCCTCGTAGGCGTTCACCCGCCCCATGACGTCATCGCTCTTGACCGTCAGCATTTCCTGCAACGTGTGGGCAGCTCCGTAGGCCTCCAGCGCCCACACTTCCATCTCACCAAAGCGCTGACCACCGAATTGAGCCTTCCCCCCAAGTGGTTGCTGCGTCACCAGTGAGTATGGACCAGTTGAACGGGCGTGGACCTTGTCCTCAACCAGGTGAGCCAGCTTGAGCATATTGATCACCCCTACCGTCACCGGCTGATCAAAGGGTTGTCCCGTCCTGCCATCACGCAGTATGGCCTTCCCTGTTGTGGGTAGAGGAATGCCAGTATTCTGGGTGATTTTCAAAGCAATCTCATCAACTTGCTCATCACTCAACCCGGCAACATCCACATCCGCGAGCAACTCTTCAGGCAGTCTGTCAAAGCGCACATCGGCCAACCTGCCGGCCTGCTCGCACACTGCCTGTATCCGCTCGCGCAGACAGACCAGCCGAACCGCCTCCCGAGATCTGCTGCCTATTTCTTCAGACCGCCTTGTTCCTTCAAAGGCCAGCAGGAAGTCTGGGTCCCAACCGCGCTCCCGCAACCATTCGCGCAAAACTGCCCGACGCGCGTAGGTATGATCAAAGGCTAACTTCTCTTCATCATATTCCCCCAAGTCGCCCAGCCAATCAACCACGTAAAGGACGCAGACCTCATTCTCGTCTTCCAGATCCTCGGCCGAGTAGTCCAGTGTCTCGATCCAGCGCCAGGCACGCTCCCCCACCACATCCCACGCGTGGTCCATCAGCCAGGCGCGGGCCAACTCGGCAGCGATTTCATCTTCACGCGCTCCATTGAAGACCGATGTGACTGCCCGGAAGCCCAGTCGAGAAGCAGCCCATCCCAGGTGAGTTTCAAGAATCTGGCCAATGTTCATGCGTGCCGGCACCCCCAGTGGATTCAAGATAATCTCAATCGGGGTACCATCCACCATAAACGGCATGTCTTCCACGGGCAGCACCTTGGAGATAACTCCCTTGTTGCCGTGACGCCCAGCCATCTTGTCGCCTTCAGCTAACTTGCGGCGCTGAGCCACCATCACTCGCACCATCTTGTCGACACCCGCCGGCAGGTCGCGATGCTCGTCCCGGCTGAACTCCTTCACGTCGACGACGATGCCCTTCTCGCCGTGTGGCAATCGCAGACTTGAGTCCTTGACCTCACGTGCCTTCTCGCCAAAAATGGCCCGCAACAGCTTCTCCTCAGGGGTCAACTCGGTTTCACCCTTGGGAGTGATCTTGCCGACCAAGATGTCACCAGCGCTCACTTCGGCGCCAACTCGCACGATCCCGCCCTCGTCCAGGTCTTTCAGTGCGTCCTCGCCAACATTGGGTATGTCACGCGTGATCTCCTCGGGGCCCAACTTGGTGTCTCGCGCTTCTAACTCATGTTTCTCAATGTGAATGGACGAGAACTTGTTTCTCCGGATCAGGTCCTCGCTGATGAGAATAGCATCCTCGTAGTTGCCACCATCCCAGCTCTGAAATGCACACAACACGTTCTGTCCGAGCGCCAGCTCGCCGCCATCCGTCGAACTCGAGTCGGCCAGCACATCGCCTCCCGCCACCCAATCACCTTTCCAGACGACAGGGCGCTGATCAATACACGTGGACTGGTTGGAACGGTCGAATTTGCGCAACGCATAGACTTGCACGTCTCCATTGTCTTCCCGCACCGAGATAGCCCCACCTGTCACACTCACCACCTCACCAGGATCCCTGGAAAGCACGACCTGCCCGGAGTCCACAGCCGCCTGGAACCCCATTCCAGTGCCCACGATGGGCGCCTCAGGCCGGACGAGAGGCACCGCCTGGCGCTGCATATTGGAGCCCATCAGAGCCCGGTTGGCGTCGTCGTGCTCCAGAAATGGGATGAGGGCGGCACTGATGCCCACAATCTGCTTGGGAGACACATCCATCAGGTCCACCCGCTCGACACTCTCGAACAGAAACGCCTGGCGCCGCCGAACACTCACCTGCGACTCGACGAATTGTCCTTTTTCATCCAGGATGGCGTTGGCCTGAGCAATAGTGAAACGGTCCTCTTCATCAGCCGACATATGGACAATATCATTAGTCACCACCGGTGTGATCTTGACCATCTCATCTTCCAGAGCCATCTGCTCAATTCGGATGGCCAGCTCCTCATCGATTTCGGTCCCGGCCTCCCCGACCACTTCTCCTGTTGACCGGTCCACAACCGCCTCTCGCAGCACCTTGCCCACCAACTCATCAATGTCTCGCTGAGACAGAGCCTTGATAACCTTGCGATATGGAGTCTCAATGAAGCCATACTCATTGACACGTCCAAAAGTAGCCAGACGACCGATCAGACCGATATTGGGGCCTTCGGGCGTTTCAATCGGGCAAATGCGACCATAATGGCTATGATGAACGTCTCGCACGTCAAACCCAGCTCGCTCGCGCCGCAGCCCACCGGGCCCCAGAGCGCTCAACGCCCGCTTGTGCGTCAGTTCTGCCAACGGATTCGTCTGATCCATGAACTGGGACAGCTGGCTGCCCCCGAAGAACTCGCGCGTGGCGGCGACCACCGGGCGGATGTTGGTCAGCGTTGTGGGTGTGATCTGCTCCGGGTCGCGGATGGACATGCGCTCTCG
>JAUVRU010000477.1 GCA_030597485.1 Anaerolineae bacterium | reverse complement strand
GCGGTATCTGAGAGGCTGTCAATCAGCACGACGGGGGTAGAAAGAGATGCCGGCCGGCGTCAAGGCGATGTCGGCTGCTTCTGAGATAATCTCGGTGCCTCCCACGAAGAGAACCCCTCCGGGTCGCAACGCGTCGTGGAATCTGCGGTACAGTTGGCTCTTTATCTCCGCTGTGAAGTAGATGACTACGTTGCGGCAGACGATCAGGTCTAAGTCATCGTCGATGGGGTCCTCCAGGAGATTGTGCTGGCGAAAGGTGATCTGGCGCTGCAGGTCCTCCTTCACCTGATAGCCGTTTGGGAGGGAGGTGAAGTAGCGTTTCAGGAGGACAGCGGGCACGTTGGCCACTTCCTCGGCAGAATAGGGGCCACCGGATCTGGCGTGCTCCAAAGCATGCTGGTCAAAGTCGGTGGCCAGGATGTGATGTGGGTGTGAAGAGCCGTTGATCTCAGATAGCGTAATGGCCAGGGAGTACGGTTCCTGCCCGTAGGAACATCCCGCACTCCATACGTTCAACGTGGCACAATCATGCAGGAGTTCCGGCAAGATGGTGTCCTTGAAGTGCTCGTATTTCTCGGGATCCCGGAAGAAAGCGGACACGTTGATCGTCAGGTAATCCTTCAGTTTGCGGATAGATGCTGGGTCATCCCGCACTGTTCTGAAGAAGCTGGGCCAGTTGGGATGCCCGGACCGGAGCAGGAAGGTGGCGAGACGGCGTTGCACCTGCTGGCTCCTGTATGCGCTCAGATCCACGCCGACCAGATTCAGAAGTTCTCGCCTGATGTAGTTGTACTCTTGTGCCTCCATGGCTCACTATCCTAGCAGGTGCTGGGGTCACCTCGTATGGATCGACACTGGCGGTTATCGCTGTTTGATGGTATACTCGGACCAGGCTGTTGGGTCGGACTGAAACGCATTCCCGGGCTGTGCCAGGAGGCTGGACATGAACCTAGTCAACAGAGTTGTCGTCATTTTGGGTCTGCTGACCACAATGGTGTCGTCGGCCATTGTGTTCATTGCGGCCGGACCAGTGCTGCGGACGCTGATATTGTTCTTGCAACAGGTTGAGGCGAATCTGATGGCTATGACTGGTCCACGGATATTTCTGAGATGGGTGGGCGGTCTGGTTCTCATCTTCCTGGTCTGGGCAATCTGCGCGGCGCTGCTCTGGCTGGAGATACGGCGGCCGCGGGTCAAGACCATCAAGGTGCAGCAGGTGAGTGGCGGTTCGGCCGAGCTGGCCGCCGACTCCATCGCCGATCGCCTGGAATACAACATTGACCAGCTGGCTGACGTGATCAAGGTCCGGCCCACTATCAACAGCGGTCGCAAGGGTGTGAAGGTGTCCCTGGCCGTAGAAACCAGTCCAGAGATTGACGTTCCCGGAAAGACAGAAGAGATCCAATTTCTAACAAGAGACATTGTCGAGAACCGTATGGGCCTGCAACTTGAGACCGTGCGCGTTGTATTGCGACATACGCCCTACTCAAAATCCATCTTCAGGGGACGCAAGGCCAAAGTAGCTGCACAGCCGGCGGAAGGGGCGCTGGTTGAGACACAGCTCGACGTTGAGCCAGCCAGTGACAATTGGCCTGGCGCTGAACTTGCCGTTGACGCTGGGCCGGACGACTTGCCCGGTGATGACCTGTTCAGCTATGATCTGCCTGACGAGAATCAACTTCCCCCTGATCTGCTCGGTGATGATCGATCCGACGATGATGCTTAGCCTTTCGGGCAGATGGGCCGGTGCGGCAGCCACTGCCGGATAGGTCGCTGTGGCTGGCAGGAGTAACTTCACTCAGCCTGTCGGCGCGTTCCGGCCAGCTGCATCTCCCCCTCCAGAATCTCAAGCGTGGTGACTTCCAGATCCAGCTGCATCTCGACCAGCGTCTCGTTGATCGATTCGGAAGCCGTGTCCAACACTTGCTGGGGGAAGGGGAAAGGGCCCATCTGGGCTCGTTCCACTGCCACTTCGATGCGACCATCGTGTACCACCGCGGTGCCCACGATCAGCGAGCGAAATCTGAAGGGCCAGACGGGACTGAAATCGCCAGTGACGTGGACGCGACCGGCGGTGAACCATATCTGAGGATCAGACAAAGGGACTCCACCCGTGTCTTGCAGGGTCAGGGCCACCAGTGAGGTTATCTCCTCGTTGGTGATGAACAGACGGAACTCATCACCACTGCTCGCCTCCTGCATCTCACGATTGAAGTTCTCCTTGAGTCGGTCGGCTGCTTCTGGTGAAACCGGGATTTGGCCGCCCGGGGGCGAAGGGATATCGCCGGGATTGCCTGGGTTGAGGGTACAGGCGAAGCCGACAGCTATCAGAATCATTATGACAATCAAGAGAGCGGTTCGTCTGGGATGGGTCACGGAGCTCCCCTTCTATGACAGAGTATGCCAAGCCAAGTATGTGCCGGAAGTGCGATCAGACATGGATTATAGCACTGAACGTGATAGATGACAATAGATAATGATACCCCCAGTCAACTACCGTTAACGACAATCGTCGAGAGCCTGTTGTTCGTGGCTGACAGGCCGGTATCGGTGAAGCAGCTGGCCGAAGCAATCCAGTGCGACGCCCGTGACGTGGAAGCGACATTGGAACTTCTGGCACAGGAGTACCAATGTCGCGGAGTGCGCCTGCAATACCAGAGAGACCGGGTACAGCTGGTCACTGCCCCCGGGGTGGCACCATACGTCGAGCGTTTCCTGGGTCTCTCCCTGTCAGGGAGTCTGTCGACGGCGGCGTTGGAGACTCTGTCCATCATCGCTTACAAGCAGCCCGTCACCCGGGCCGAAATCGAGGCCATTCGCGGGGTGAACAGTGATGGGGTGCTGCGCACGCTGATGAGCAAAGGGCTGATCGAGGAGTTGGGACGGCTAGCAACTGTGGGGCATCCCATTCTGTTTGGCACCACCTTCGAGTTCTTGCAGTATTTCGGGTTGAGCTCGTTGGACGAGCTGCCGATGCTGGAG
>JAUVRU010000304.1 GCA_030597485.1 Anaerolineae bacterium | reverse complement strand
CCGCCTTCCCGTCCGACACGTTCCGCACCACCCCGACGAAGGAGACTACCGCCCCAACGTGAGGGCGAGTGACGGCACGTGTCACCTCATCAACTGAAAGGGGCTCGGGAGTCACTCGAAAGGAGTCGGTGCCACCGCTGACCGGGGGGAAGATGGCGACCTCATCCCCGTCGTGCAACTGACTGCCAGCGGGGACGAATTGCTGGTTGACTGAGATGATCATGGAGGTCTGGACATCCGACAGACGTGGGTACTGGGCGTGCAGCCGCGTGAGCAGATCGTCGACGGTCTCCCCGTCACCCATTTCCAGTTCTGTCTTACCGACGCCGGCTGCCTCTCTGAATCTGGCGAAGAGTTTCACCGTGACCTTCATGTTGCTATTCACCAACCCACTCCCCGCTCTTTCCCCCACTCTTGTGCACCAGTCGCACGGCATGCAGTTGCATTCCTCGATCCACTGCCTTGCACATATCGTAGATGGTCAGCCCAGCCACCGCTACCGCCGTCAAAGCCTCCATTTCGGCTCCGGTCTTGCCGATGCACCGCACGGTGGCAGCAATCTCAACTGCCGCCAGACCGGCTGGTTCCTGCGGCGGCAAGAGTTCAAATGCCACGCTGATGTGGTTCAGCAGCAGTGGATGGCACATGGGGATGAGATCGTCTGTACGTTTGGCGGCCATCACGCCGGCCACCCGAGCCACGGCCAAGACATCTCCTTTGGGCATGCCACCTTCCTGAATGAGCGCCAGCGTCTCGGGTTTCATCAGGATGCGCCCCCTGGCGCTTGCCTGGCGTGGCGTATCGGGCTTGTCACCTACGTCTACCATGCGGGCCCGGCCCTGGTCGTCCAAATGGCTCAGTTTCATCGTTCTTCCTCGAGGAGCAGTCTGCCATCAGCGGTCAGCATTCAGTCCGTGATTCAGCGGGTAAGCTACGCACCTTTGGCCACGGACGTTTCACTTATGCTCGCGGTAGCTGGTGGTCCCCATACTGGGGCAGGCCACGGTTGGAGCAGCAGCGCAAGGGCTGACCGCTGACCGCTGATTGCCAACTGCTAACCGCTAGTCGCCACCAACTTGCTGGCGCTCTCCCAAAATATCCGACAACGCGGTTGCGTCAACGCGCGAAGTCATGTCAATGCTCAAGGGGCAAACCGACACGACCCGGTCTACGGCCAACGCCTGAATGTCGGAATCAGGTTCCAGCGTGTTCACATCAATCTGTACTTTGTATTCCACCTCCAACCGGCCGTCCCCTGTGGGCGTGGGGCGGGGGATGGGCACATAATACGACTGGCGAGAGGCACGGGTAACGCGCCACGAGGTATCGAGTGTAGCGTCGCTGGGCACGTCAACCTTCAGGATGTCGACGTCAGGCGGCATCTGGTGGGCCAGCATCATCTGCGCGAATTGGCGAGCAAAAGCAGCCGCCACCGTAAAGTCCACTGTGTCAGAAGGGTTGTAGTGAAACTCGCTAGGTGTCTCCAACGACACGGCCAGGGCGGGTAAGCCAAAACAGGCCGCCTCGATCGCTGCCCCAACCGTGCCGGAGACAGTAAGGTTGGCTCCCATGTTTTCACCGTAGTTGATGCCACTGATGACCAGGTCGGGTGGGCGTGGCACCACTTCAACCATGGCCCGCATCACGGACTGTGCCGGCGAGCTGTCGAGTGCGTAGACCACCGCGGTGGGACAGTTGACCGGTATCGTTTCCCGGCGGATGCCCTTGTCGCGCACGGGGGAAGGGGGATGGCTGCGACCGGCGTTGGAGTACTGCCGGCTGGGTGCTGCCACTATGATTTGGGCCAGATCGCACACGGCATTGACAACAGCGTACAAGCCGGGAGAGCGGATCCCATCATCGTTGGTTACCAGAATGAGCGGTGTTGTACCATCCTTGCCGTCACGGTGCGACGGGGTGCGTGTAGACTCCATCATATCTGTGTGGTATGCCTCCAGGGAGGGATATGCTCGTTCCCCGATGATACCACAAAGTGACGGGCTTGGCATATCTGGTCGTTACGATCATTCCGTTCGGGACACGAATATCATCCTCTCGCTGGTGCTTTCAAAGGGCTCCAAGTTATAGGAGCCATGGACGGCCACGAGGGTGGATCCGGCAAGGCGTAGCAACAGTGCCATCTCGTAGCGGTAGACAAAGCGCATTCGGAAAGCGAAGAAGGTCCGTCGGACCTGGCCCTCTGGGTCTGACCCCTCCACGATGAACGTGATATCCTGCGTTTGGTTGGCTATGTCGAGGAGACGGGTGGAGACGTGGTGGATGGTGTGCCCGGTGCTCGAATCAAGGACGGTGCCCTCACTCATGAGTCGTCCATCCGCTTCCAACAGGCTCTCCAGGTCTGGGTGATACACATCAATGATGAGACGCCCCCCGGGCTGCAGATGACGGCGGATGCAGCGCAGGCAGGCAAGTTGCTGATCGATGTTGTAACAGTGCATGAAGGTGTTGATGGGTACGATGGTCATGGCAAAGCGGGAAGCGAGGTTGAAGTCACGAATAGCACCTTGAACGAGTTCGACCTGCTCCGACACCTGGGCGGCGTTGACCTTCTCTTGCGCTATCGTCAGCATGGCGGTCGAAAAGTCGAGTCCGGTGACCTGATGTCCCTCAAGCGCCAGCGGGACTAACACGCGTCCCGTGCCACATCCCAATTCCAGAATGGGACCGCCGGCAACCCGGGCCAGGTTGCGGTACATGGCCAGATCATCATCTCTCTGCTCGTAGAAGAGGTCGTAGAAGCGAGCGAACGTGTCGTAGTCACGCTGTTCCGGTGATGTCATTGGCACATTCTCGATCCAGCGGTTCGTGATATCTCGGACCTGTGCGGGAACTCCGTCTCAACGCGGTGCGGTCAAGGAGGACTGCCCTGATTACCTAGCCGCAGCAACTCGACAGCATGTTGCAGGGCTTCCTCGAGGCGGGCTGGATCACAGCCGCCTCCCTGAGCCATGTCAGGGCTGCCACCTCCGCCGCCGCCCACCATGCGGCAGGTTTCTTGCAGCAGACGGCGCATGTCGTAGTCCAGTTGAGCGGCGCAGGCAAAGACAATCTGGGCTTTGCTGCCTCTCAGACCCAACAGCGCAATGTGACCGGGCCGGCTGGCAATACGGGACGCCAGCTGGCGAATGTCTTCCAAAGCGCGCCCCTCGAACACCTGGGAGACGACAGAGACAGATCCCACCGACTGGCTGCCAGTTGCCAGGGCTGCCGCTTCATGGTCCAGCAACGATTGATGCAGGCGTTCCTTCTCCTTGCGGTTGGAGTGAGCTTCGCTTTGGAGCCGTTCAATGGTGGCCGGCAGGTCCTCCACCGCTACGGTCAACCGACGCCCGATATCGCTGGTCATCCTGTTCAAAGCGGCATAATGAGCCAGAGCCCGCTGGCCACACAGGAACGTGAGCCGGGCCTCAGGCCCGCGCCGCTCGCGGCGCACCACCCTGACGATCCCCACAGCGCCGGTGCGAGCTACGTGGGTGCCACCGCAGGCTGACCAATCGAATCCCTCCACCTGCACGATGCGGATTGAGCCTTTCAGAGCAGGAGGCTTGCGCAACGGCAGTTGCCTGGCTTCCTCCAGGGTCACAAAGTTGGAGCTGACGGGGCGATTATCGGAGACGATCTGGTTGGCCAAAGATTCGGCACGAGTCATATCTTCGTCGCTCAGCATCTCGCGATTGAGGTCGATGGTGCTGTAGCTGCGACTCATGTGGAATCCAACGGTGTCGGCCTCAGCAATCTGCACAAAGGCCTGCGACAGAATGTGTTGCCCTGTGTGTTGCTGCATGTGATCAAAACGGCGTGACCAGTCGATTTCTCCACGGACATGATCGTCGGGCAGCCGGCTTTCAGTCGGCAACAGGTGAACCACGTTCCCGTCGCGCTCGCGCTCCACGACCTCAATCACCTGAGCGCCATTCAGGGTTCCAGTGTCGTGGGGCTGGCCGCCACCGGTGGGGTAAAACGCGGTGCGGTCCAGCACTACTGCCAGGCGGTCGCTGTGGGGTTGCTTTTCCATCACCTGCGCATCGAAGGTGGTAGAATAGGCATCCGAAT
>JAUVRU010000102.1 GCA_030597485.1 Anaerolineae bacterium | reverse complement strand
TCCAACCCCGAGAGAAGCTACATCAATGCCTGCACATTCTCCTGGCGGCCGCCAACCGGCCAGAGTCGAGACTGTAAGCAGCAAGCCAGGCAGCAGTCGGGACCAGCCGACCGGCCGGGCAAGGGGCGCGACAGGCCACCAGCGTATCACGGACGTCACCGAGTGACAATCGGACCGGACAACGTGAGGCCTCGTCGCACCTCCCTGGCAAGCGTGGTAGAATGCGGTGCATACGGCAGTATGGGCAACACTCACCGCGACCACAAGGGGGAGATGCATGGCCATTGATAGCGTGCTGCACGACACTCTGATCGTTGATCTCACGCAGGCCCTCGCCGGCCCTTATTGTACGATGCTGCTGGGTGACATGGGTGCCCAAGTTGTTAAGGTCGAGCCACCTGGTGTGGGTGACCAGTCGCGCACGTGGGGCCCGCCCTTCGTCGAGGGCGAGAGCACCTATTTCTTGTCGGTCAACCGCAACAAGAGAAGCCTGGCCCTTGACCTCAAGACAGATGAGGGGCGCCAGGCGCTGCATCGGTTGGTTGGTCGCGCAGATGTCTTCATCCACAACACACCGCGCGTCAGCTCACAACTGCGATTGGGTGTGGACGCCGATACACTGCTGGCACTGAATCCGCGCCTCCTGTATACCTCCATCTCCGGGTATGGCGCTACCGGCCCCCACGCGGAGCGCCCTGGATACGACATGATAGCTCAGGGCGAAAGCGGGCTGATGAGCATCAATGGCGAACCTGAGGGGGAGGCTATGCGCTACCCCATCCCCCTGGCCGACATGACTGCGGGCGTGTACGCCGCGCTGGGTGTGGTGGGGGCACTTCTGGCCCGCCAGCGGACCGGGCAAGGTCAGGTAATCGATCTCAGTCTGCTGGAGAGCCATTCTGCCTGGCTCGCCATACCGGCCAGCGCCTATCTGAATGGGGGACAGGTTCCCAGGCGGCTGGGGAACGCCCACCCCAGCATTGTCCCCTACCAGGTCTTCATGGCCAGGGACAAGCACATAATTGTGGCCGTGGGCACACAGCGCCTTTGGGAGCGATTCTGTCAGGTCCTGGGCATCGCCGACACGATAATGAATAATCCTCGTTTTGCCACCAACGCCAACCGCCTGGCCCATCGTACGGAGCTAATTGAGCTGTTGCAGGAGATCCTCGTGCGCAAAGATGCCCCCGATTGGTTGGAGGCCTTCCGTGATGCCGGGATTCCCAGTGGCCCCATTAACTCTGTGCCCGAGACGCTTTCCCATCCCCAGCTCGTCCAGCGCGGCTTCACCGTGGAACTCGAACACCCATTGACGGGCGTGGTGAAATCGTTGGCCAACCCCATCCATTTCTCTGGCACACAGGTTAGCTACCGGCTACCTCCACCTAGGTTAGGTGAACACAGTGCAGCCATCCTGGGCGAGTTGGGTTTCACCACGGACGAGATCGCGATGTTCGAGGAACAGCGCACCGTGTAGCGTCCAGTCGCACTAGAATGCTGTCGGGGGCGCGGGCTTTCAGCCTGCAGGGGGTGATCGTTGGACGGCTATCTTGCCAGGTAGGCGTCCACCTGTTCACGCCCCGGAATAGCCGAGAAGCCAGATCCCTCCACTGAGAAGGATGCCACTACGTTGGCAAAACGGGCCGCCTCCCAGGGATCACCCTCGCCCGAGGCGAGAGCCGTTTCGTGAAGCCGGATCAGGAAGGCAGCCGCAAACACGTCACCTGCGCCTGTGGGATCCCGCTCCTGAGCCGGACGGGTGGGGATCTGCTTGACCTGGCCTGCATGGTACACGGTGGCACCTCTTGCACCGTTCGTGAGGACGAGGGTCCGGGTCATATCAGCGAAGCGTTCGATGCAGACAAGATCGCCGCCAACGTCCTCCTTGCTGAGGACCAGCGCCGCCAGGTGGGGCAACAGCCGCCCAGCG
The DNA here is from genome assembly GCA_030597485.1 of Anaerolineae bacterium. Classification (GTDB taxonomy): domain Bacteria; phylum Chloroflexota; class Anaerolineae; order 4572-78; family NAK82; genus JAUVRU01. The sequence continues at coordinate 5,077 of JAUVRU010000102.1, read as the reverse complement.
CCAGGCCAGGTGCCCCGGGATACGCGACCAGACGCATCCCACGAGCGAAGCCAGCCCTGCGGCGTGGCGACGACGCGCGATTCAGGGAATTGGTGAACCAAGGACTCGTCAATCTCACCTGCCAGGGGACCCAGATGGACCAACGGCACCCGCCGCCAAGCTGCGGGGATGCTATCGACCCCGATGGGCTCAGACAGAGCCACGACGTGCTGCTGGCGGGTACCTTCAGCGTAGACGTTGCGGAACGTGGTGGTACGACGAGCGGGTTGGAGCGCGCACTGAATGTGTTCGAACGCTGGGGGCAGAGACAAACCCGGTTCGGCGCTGGTCACGATCGCCGCCCGTTTTCCTAGGTTCGCGGCCGTGATGGCCCCATAGGCAACGGTCCCCCCCAGTGTGTAGCCGCCTGGAACCAGATCTTTGGTTATACTCCCGATAACCAGGTAGTCGGGATTCGTCATTGTGTTTTATGGTGCCATCCAGCAGGGGAAAACAGAAGAACCGGGAAATCCCCACTCGAAAAGCTGGGCACGCTCACGCCACCTGGCCCGGCTACTGCCGGGGGACAATCGTCACCCGGCGATCTTCGCCTTCACCCGTGCTCTCGGTAGTCACCTCAAGGTGATCCTGCAAAGCAAGATGTATGATGCGTCGCTCGTAGGGGGACATTGCCTCCAACACCACCACACGCTGGCTGGACGCAGCCCGTTCCGCCATACGAAGGGCAAGCCGACGCAACGACCGCCGTCGCCTCGCTCGATACGACTCCACGTCAACGACCACCGGTTCCCATCGGGAAAGACGCTTGCTGAGCATCAATCGGGTCAGGAGCTGCAAGGCCTGCAACGTCTCCCCCCTGCGCCCAATGAGGATACCCAGATCTTTGCCAGTGACATCAAGAACCAGTGCGGGAACGTCTCCCTCTTCGACCAAATCCTCCCCGCTGCGAACCACCACTCGGCCCCGAACCCCCATCTTATCGATGAGATCCTGAAGGATCTCAACACCCAGCAGAGAGACTTCTTGCTCCTCGAGCACCGGCTGGGGTTCCAGCTCCTCAACGGGGACAACCGGCTCTGCCAGCTCACGCCCCTCTTCAGGGAGAGGCAGGCGCGTGAGACGAACCAGTGCATCCTGGGCACCCAACCCCAACAAGCCACCGCGGCCGGATTCAAGGATCTCGACCTCAGCCTGCTCTCGCAGCACGCCCAATTCAGCCAGGCCCTGCCCAATCGCCTCTTCGACCGTTCTGGCAGCAACCTCAACGCTTTCTTTTTCGCTTGCCATGCCTTTTCCCCTTGGTGGTGCCAGGTCCTTCGTTGGATTCCGGAATGGCTTCCCCCTCGCCCACCTGTGGCTGTTGCCTGAAAGCCAATCCGCCCGGTCTGGTTATGAGGTACTGTTGGATCAGCATAAATATGTTCGAGGTCACCCAGTACAGCACCAGTCCTTGAGGCACCTGCAGGGCAAAGAAGCCGAACATGAGCGGCATGAGGGTCATCATCTGTCCCATCATTGCCTGCTGTGAATCGCCGGTGGTGGGCGGCGTCATCATCTTTTGTACTACCAACTGGGTGACAACGGTAAGAATGGGCAGTACCAGCATAGCCGCGACTGTTGCCCAGCCCTCCGCTGTCTGCGGCAAGGGCCATATCCAACTCAAATCACGAGGCTCAGCCAGGCTGGGAATCCAGAAGAACCCTTCGTTCAGTACCCCCTGATCCGCCAGGTTGAACAGCGCCCGGTACAACGCAAACCAGATGGGCATCTGAATAAGCATGGGCAGACAACCTCCCAAGTGGTTGACCCCAGCCTCCTTGTACAGCTCCATCTGGGCCTTGCTCAGTTTCTCGCGTTCGTCCTTGTACTTCTTCTGCAACTTCTGGATTTCGGGCTGCAATTCCTGCATCGCCTTCGAGGCCCGCAGCTGATGGAAAGTGAGCGGCAGCGTCACCAGTTTGAAAGCCAGGGTGAAGACGATGATTGCGAATCCGAATGAATATTGAACGCCGTACCCGGCCAGTATGGTGCTGATCCAGACTAGGGCATCCGCAATGAGTTGGACAAAAGCCTGCCACATACGTCAATAACCTCCAAAATCACCTGTTCTTAATAGCAGGACACGAACCACTGGAATCGTATCTTCTACCGGTGCGACGGCAGATCGGGCACGGGATCATAGCCACCAGAATGCAGAGGCTGGCAACGGCTCACTCGCTTAACAGCCAACCACCCACCTCGCAGAATTCCGTATCTGCTGATAGCCTCATACCCATAATAGGAACAGCTGGGTTCAAAGCGACATGATCGAGGAAGAAGCGGGGAAAGGAGCCCCTGATACGCCCGGATCAATGCCAATGCGATGTACCTCACCTGCCAGATACTCCGTCGAGTCTATCCTCTCGCCAATACCTGATTCACTTCTCAATTGAGGGCCCCACGCAAGCCCGCACGGGCAACCAGGTCTTCAATCGCCGATTCGATCTCGGCGTAAGTGGCCTGCCTGATGGACGGGCGGGCTATGAACACCATATCCCACCCCCCCTCCATACAATCCCGCTGTAAACGCACTACCTCTCGCATACGCCGTCGGACACGGTTGCGTGTCACCGCATTGCCGACCCCTTTGCTGACGGCAAAGCCGAAACGGCTGTACTCCAGATCGTTGTGCAACACACACAACACCACCAAACGATGAGCCCACGATTTGCCTTCCCGCCTGATTCGGCGGAAGTCGCTACTCAGCCTGACTCGATACTTGCGCTCCATCCCCGGTAATTCGCCACGCCGCCCCTTCGCTAACCGGCGTTCCAGTTGATCCGCTTGCTGTGGCGCGCCTGAGTAGCCAACGAACGTCGCCCCTTAAAACGCCGCGCCTTGATCACCCTTCGTCCACTTGCTGTCTTCATTCGAGCTCGAAACCCGTGCACGCGCGCCCGGCGACGTTTCTTGGGTTGGTAAGTTCGCTTAGGCATCTGTCTGTCTTCTCCTGATTATGTCACCCCCAAGAAAAGGGGGAAAATGGCCTGCGCATCATGATGGGCACGCCTTCCAGGAAGTGGCTCGATGACCACCTGCTCACTGTCGCCCCACTCTGTTGCAGTGCGCCCGAAACGCCGGCAACAAGGAACGCCGTGAGAAATCCCCAACAACACATTATACCTGCTCGAACAGGGAACTGTCAAATCAGTACGCCCAGCTGATGCGCTCTTCGGCCCAGCCACGACTCTTGTCCAGGTCCTCCCCAGCCACGAAACCGTCGGGTGATCCCTCCATCGTGAACAGCTGGCGTTCACTGCCCCCTCCATCGGGGTTCATCGCCCACACCGCCCACGGCCCTCCCCGGTTGCTGACAAACGCGATCACTTTTCCGTCCGGCGACCAGGCAGGCAAGCCGTCATTGGCAGGATCTTCTGTCAACTGCTTGAGCCCCTTTCCATCACTACCCACCACGTAGATGTTCCAGTTACCGTAACGCCGTGACATAAAGGCAACCCGTTTGCCGTCAGGCGAGATGGCCGGCGCTGTGTCAGTTTCATCGTCGCTGAGAGCCTGAATGCCAGAGAAATCCGGTTGGGCCAACCGCAGCCCGACGCCGGTGGAGTCCCATCCTTTGAAGGCCAACTGACCAGTCGCTCCCCAGGTAGGATACTCGCCATTACCGGCAAACTCGTCATCTCCGCCCACCGACGGCACCCGAAACAGCTCCGAGGCCCGGTGCCCGGTGCGTCGCGTCAGGAAAATGATGCTGCCACCGTCTGGTGACCATGTGGGCAACTGATCCTCCAGGTGGTCGGCAATGAGATGTTCATTACCCCCACTCACGTCCACGGTGATCAAGCCGCGCTTGTTCTCCAGCCAGGAGTGGTAGGCGAGGCGCTGTCCATCAGGGCTAAACTGGGGCTGGCTGGCTCCGCCGAGCAACATCCAGCTCCCCGAGCCATCTGCATTGCCTAGATACAGGTCGTAGCTCTCGCCGTTGAAGACGGGGTACGCGATCGTTCCCACCAATGATGAGGTGGGGATGATCTTTGGCGCGGCCAACTCTGGGGGACGGGTAGATGTCGGCGAGGGCGCCACCATGGGAGTCGCCTGGGCCACGGCCACCGGGGTCCCCTCCTCAACCACCGGAGTGCCTAAGGCCAGAGCCACAGCGCGTCCGGCATCCAGGGCACCCAGATCGAGCATAATAGGTTCCAGATCAGGCGGCTGATATCGCAGGAACAACTCGTAGCGGCGGGCATCACCGGAAAAGAGGAGACTCTCGGGCACACTGTCGCCTGGACCCAGCCGCAGGTTCTGATACCGGTCAGCCAGACCCAGTTTCCGCAGGCCCGATGCGCTGTAGGTAACACCCACCTCCTCCAGCACAGTTCCGGAAACGTCCACCAACACAAACTGGTCTGGGGCCACGGTGAAATCGCCGACCCCGTGATGCTCCACCCGTACCTCCACAATGATGAACGCCTTGGTCGGGTCCGGCAGAGCACCCAAGATGATTGGCTCCACCGTAACGCTCTCCAGGTTGACTACGGGATAGGGAACACGCGGTACACCCTCACCACTGGAATACTCGGCAGTCGGTGGTGCGGCAGGAGACACCACCCCCACTGGGGCAGCGGTGGCAGTTGGCACCTCAGCTGGCACGGCCTGGCCCTCCTCTCCGGCCGGCCACAGTACCACCGCCACGGCGATCAGGACCGCAACCACCACGAGTGCCCCACCGATCAACAGCCACGGAGCAAGCGCAGAAACACGCGACGGCGGCGCGGACGGAATCGGTGCTCCGGCAACCGGCGCGATGGCAACCGTCGTTGCCTTGTGGGTCGCCACCTCCAACGCAAGGCTGGTGTCACCCACATGGACCGTCATGCCAGCCGGAAGAGGCTGCCACACGTTGGCCTGCAGATGGGCACCGCCCACAACCGTCCCGTTGGCGCGGCCCAGGCCCCTGACCCCCAGACCCGCCGCACCGCGGCGTATCGGCGAATGGTGCCTGGAAACACGCGGGTCATTGAGGACAACATCATTGTCAGTCTCACGCCCAATGCGGATGGCATGGGCCAAAACAGAAGGG
>JAUVRU010000521.1 GCA_030597485.1 Anaerolineae bacterium | reverse complement strand
TCCCCTCATGCCCTGGCGGCGAGCCTCGCGCCAGAAACTGGCCCGCTTGCTGCTTTGGCCGTTAGTGGCAGCCCTGGTTACGACGGCTGGCCTGTTCATTCTGGGACTGCGCGCGTTTGCTGTCCTTCCTGGCACCCAGGCACGGGTGCTGCCCGTCTCCCTCTTCTACGGCGTCCGGGCCTTCGCCGCCACCATCATCGTACAGGAGTTCGGGCGCGGCATGCGCGTCCGTCACAGCACCACTGGGGAAGGATACGGGCGCGCCCTGTGGCATCTGGTCGGCCGAAACCGGCGTCGCTACGGTGGCTACCTGGTTCACGTGGGCGTGATTTTGATCGCTCTGGGCATCATCGGCACCAACTTCTTTGGGGTCGAAACGCAGCAGAACCTGGCTGTTGGCGAGTCCCTCACCATCACTTCGCCACTCACGGGCACATATTCCCTTACGTATCATGGTCTGGGACTCCGCCCAGCTCCCGCCGACATCAGGCGAACCAGCGCCACCCTCACTGTCAGCCGCGACGGACGGCCAGTCGGCACACTGTATCCCACCCACGACTACTTCATCCCCCAACAGCAACCGATGACCATACCCGCCATGCGCCATTCGTTGGCAGAGGACCTGTACGTCATCGTGGCCGGCTGGGAGGATGGCGGCAACAGGGCCACCTTCAAAGCATACGTGGAGCCACTGGTCAACTGGCTGTGGATTGGCGGCATAGTCTTCATCATGGGCACCGCAATCGCTGCCTGGCCCGCCCCTGCCAGGGATCGCCAACCAGCCACCGCCCCCCTGCCCGGTCGCCCGGTGACCGCGCAGCCAGACGCCAGGTAGCACCAAAGGTTGAACCCAACATGTTGAACACCTTGGAATACCAACAGCCTGAACACAGATCAGAAACGCCGTCACGCCGCGTTCATCGTTCGAAGTCCCGCCTAAATCTTCCCGTCTTCTGGGGACGGGGAAAGGGATCATTCATCGTTCACCATTCTGCATTCATCATTGTGGTCTATTCGCTCCTGTCCCTCTGCTTCGCTATGCCCGCCTTCGCCCAGCAGCCAACCGCCGACGACATCAACGCCGTGGCCAGCAACCTCACCTGCCCCACCTGCACCGGCATCAACGTGGCCGATTGCCCCACCGAGACCTGCGTTCAGTGGCGGGCCAAGATCGGCGAGATGCTGGCCCAAGGATACAGCCAGCAGGAAATCCTGGACTATTTCGCCGCTCGTTATGGCGACCACGTGCTGCAGGTGCCACCGGCACGCGGTTTCTTCCAGTGGCTGTGGTTGCTCCCTACAGCAGCCACCATCCTTGGTCTGGCCCTGCTGGCGTACCTGGTGCGCAGCTGGTCCAGGCAGCCAGCGCCGGCACCGCTGGAGGGTGAGGATCAGGTGGTGGAGGATGAGTACCTGCAACGCGTCGAGCAGGACCTGGAGGGATGGACCGAATGACAGCCAACCCTGAGCCGGTGACCACCCCACCACCCCCACCGCGACCACGCCGCACCGTCTGGCTGGTGGTGGTGCTGGGTTTCGTGGTAGTGTTTATCGCACTGTTGGCCTCCGGGTTGCGGCCCAAAACCTCCACCCTACTCCATGGCAACCCGGCGCCCGACTTCGAGCTGACGGCTTTCAATGGCGAGTTTGACGGTCAGCGCTTTTCGCTGACCGACATGCGGGGTCAGATAGTCGTGCTCAACGTGTGGGCCTCGTGGTGCGTGGCATGCGAACAGGAGATGGCACTCTTTGAGCAGGCGTGGCAGGAGTACCGGGCACGCGATGTGTGGTTCATTGGGGTGGACTACCTGGATACGGACACCGCTGGCCTGGCGTACCTGGAACGCTTCGGCATCACCTATCCCAATGGCCCCGACATCGGCTCCCGCATCTATCGCGATTACCGGTGCGCCGGCGTGCCAGAGACCTTCTTCATAGACCGGCAGGGCATCGTTCAGCACGTTCAAATCGGCCCCATGACCCAGCCGCAACTACACGGCGTGCTCGACCGGCTGCTGGAGGGGGGAGGATGGTAGCGTGACCATCGTGCTTACAGTGCTCATCGCCCTGTTGATCGGCAGCGCGCTGACCTTCGTCCTGTCCCCCCTCTTTCGAGAGACCGGGACGCCCGACGACTTGACCGGCCCGGACGAGGCCCACAGCGCTCACCGCCCGGCCCCAGCCGGCAGACGATTCATCGGCCAGGATGAGCTGATCGCCCGTCGCGATGCCATCTATGCCAGCCTGAAGGACGCCGAGTTCGACAGGGAGATGGGCAAGCTCAGCCGCGACGACTACCAGGTCGTTCGTACCCGGTACATGCGCGAGGCCGCTCACATCTTGCGCCAGCTCGATCAGTTGATGCCAGAGGCTGACACCGGCCTCAACGCCGAGATTGAGGAGGCGGTCGCTGCTGTACACACCAGCGTTGCCGGGCCACCCGACCTGACAATCCCACCGGCGATGGCAGCGGCAGTAGAGGCCGAGATTGCCTCGCTCGCCGCCCGCTCCCCAGCACCGGACAGGCTGCCGGCAATGACCTGCCCCAACTGTGGACGATCCTATCAGGCGAGTGATGTCTTTTGCGCCCGTTGCGGCCGACCGCTGAGTGATGTTCCCAATTCAGGATAACACATGATTGACTCCACTGAAAAGAGAGAGGATTTACCGCACATCTGCCCCTGCGCCGCCGCTGCGCTGCCGCGCAGGGGCGGCGCTAGGGGGAGCACGCAGAGTC
>JAUVRU010000343.1 GCA_030597485.1 Anaerolineae bacterium | reverse complement strand
GGTGTCGTCAATCATGGGGTTCCACCGCGAGTCGCTCTTGGCGTCGCGGATGAGCAGAGGCTCACCGGTGTGCACAACAACACCTGCAACACTGCTGTCCAGAGGCACAACCAGGTCCTTAAGACAATACTCCTCTTGATCGGTCGAATGGCTGAAGCGCAACTCTCCCGTTCTCTTGTCGAGCAGCATGATCGAGCAGGCTTCGGCCCGGGTCAACTCCTTGGCCGACTCGATGATCGTGCTTACGAGGGGTTTTAGGCTGAGCGTGGAGTTGAGAATCTGGCTTTTCTCGACAATCCGCGCCAGATGGACAACTCGTCGCTCTAGCCTGAATTCCGTGGACTCGCGTTCCTGGTTCGACTCCGTGCTCATATGTCAACCGCAATCAGTGAATACGTCAAGGGAGCCAACGCGAACATTATACCTGCAATAACCAATGGCATCAAATGCTCGCCGACTCGAAGCAGGATTCCGACCTGGGAAGTGTCCGCTGGCGGGCAGGACCTAACCAGGCTACGGTCAGCCAGTGGCGCCGCCCGGCACACACCGGGAAATCGCTTCCGACAGGTCAAAACCCTCCTTGGGAGCCTGCTGGCGCAAGTGCAGAAGAAACTCAATGTTGCCAGCCGGTCCAACGATCGGCGAACGTACCAGGCCACACACGGCAAGCCCACACCTGGCCGCGTGGTCGGCAACATCCTCCAGCACCTGGCGATGCACCACAGGGTCGCGCACCACTCCTCGCTTGCCCACCTGCTCGCGCCCGGCCTCAAATTGTGGCTTGACCAGAGGGACCACGTGGGCCTCGGGCGCCAACCAGCAGGTAACGGCAGGCAGCAGTCGATTCAGCGAGATGAAGGAAGCATCGATGGTGGCCATCTGCACCAGTGATGGCAGCTTTTCCACGTAGCGAGCATTGGTGCGCTCCATCACCACCACCCGCCGATCTTGCCGCAGCTTCCATGCCAGTTGCCCATAGCCGACATCGATGGCATAGACCCGGGCAGCGCCTCGTTGCAGCAGGCAATCGGTGAATCCGCCAGTAGAAGCACCCACATCAGCGCATACCGCATCCCGCACCGAGACGCCGAAGGCGTCGAGGGCTGCAGCCAACTTGGCACCACCCCGGCTGACAAACGGCGGCCGTTCCCGCACCTCAAGCCGGGCATTGGTGTGTATCCTTGTGCCTGGCTTGGAGATCATCTGCCCATCCACAGAGACCTCGCCAGCCAGGACCAATGCCTGTGCCTGATTGCTGCTGCGAGCCAGCCCCCGCGCCACCAACAAGTGATCCACTCGAGTCTTGCCACCCATAGCATCTGTTCTATCATACCCGCACGCCAGGCCTATGTCAAGTGAAACCTGGCCCCATAGACAGTTCAAGACAGCGGAGCAAGGCATCCTCATGGGCTAGCATCCTCTGGATAGGCTAGCATCCTCTGGATAGGCTAGCATCCTCTGGAAACGCCGCCCAGCGTGGTGTCCGCTTCCCAGGATGCTAACTCCACGCGTGGAGAACTTGCCACGTGCGTGCTTTGTGGGTAATATCTGGGTTACCCTAAGCGGCAATAGTCCCAGGAAAACGTTATGCTGATCGATCTCATCAAAGCTATGCGCCCGAAACAGTGGACGAAGAATGCGTTCATCTTTGTGCCGCTGCTGTTCGATGTCAAGGTCTTCCAGCTGGAGCCGCTGTTACGGACACTGGCCGGCTTTGTGCTGCTCTGCCTGATCTCCGGAGCCGTATACCTGATCAACGACCTGGTGGACATCGAGAGAGACCGACAGCACCCTACCAAGCGCAACCGACCGCTGGCCTCAGGTCAGCTGCCGAAGTCGGTTGCCATTGCAGCCGCCATAGCTCTGCCGGTCATTGTGTTGCCGCTTTCGTTTCTGCTTGACGTGCGATTTGGACTCATTCTGTCGGGATACCTGGGGCTACAGATACTCTATTCCCTATGGCTAACAAACGTGGTGATCGTGGACGTGATGGTCGTAGCCGCTGGTTTTGTGCTGAGAGTGGCCGCCGGCGTGCCGCTGGTCTCGGCAGAACGGTTCTCTCCCTGGCTCTACCTCTTCACCAGTCTGCTGGCCCTTTTCATGGCCTTGGGCAAGCGGCGGCAGGAAATCGTGTTGCTCAAGGATGACGCCGGTAACAGCCGTGCCAGCCTGGATCACTACAATCTGCCCTTCCTGGATGAAATGATGGCTGTGGTGACCGCCGGCACTCTCATTACCTATGCGCTCTACACCTTTTCGGCACCCAACCTTCCCAAAAACCACTCGATGATGCTGACCATCCCTTTCGTCCTGTACGGCATTTTCCGTTACCTGTATGTGGTCCATATTCAGGGCAATGGCGGTGCCCCCGACGAGGTATTGCTGACCGACCGGCCCCTACTGGCGGCAGTTGGTCTGTTCGGGATAGCGGTGGTGATCATTCTATACCTGTCACCGTAGGGAGTGGAGAGTCGTGAATCAGTCCGTTAGACGGCAAGCACTCTTTGGAGGGCTTGTGTTCAATGAGCAAGGAGAACCGGCCGAAGTGGTGACTGTTGGCGGTGAGCCACACTACGTTATCCTTGAGGCCGGGTTCCGTCGACACGTGACCTCCGAATACGTGGATCGTCAGGTCCTCAGCTGGCTTCAGGAGCAGATCTCTGCCAATCAAGACCTCGTGACCGAAGGCACTATGACCATGTTGGGCCAGGACGACCTATTCACCAAGGCGATGATAGACGCTTCTATCAAAAACGTTGAGGACTTGATCGATCAAGGGCTGCCCGACGATGCCCGCACTTGGCTGGGCATGTTGGGATTCAGCATTACCGTGGACATTCACGGCGATGTGGTCAGGATCAACGCCCCCACCGGAGACCTGGAAGAATGAGGGTTAGAATTCAGAAAGGGGGCAACATCAGTCGATATCACCACCGTCACTCCTCAAACCGGGCAACCAGATGCGGCAACGCCCACGACCAGTCCCAGCCGCTAGTCCGCAGCCTTCCGTTGACAGACCGACCGATCAGCAAGACACGCGTTCGCTGACTCGCGGATTCAGTTGAGAGGCAAGGCAAATGCTGGCCACACCTATCTGCAGGGGGAAATCCAACCGCTGATGGCCCGACGTTTGCCGTCTGTCCCGGCACGCCTGCTGCTGCCCCTTGTGTGCCTGATCTGCCTGCTGACCCTGTCGGCTTCGGTGCCGCTGATGGGTGTTCCCCTGGGACCACAACAGACGGTCACCACCGTCAATTCCAAGATGGGTGTGCATACTCGCCTCACTGACGAGGTAGAAGCGGCCAAGATCAAGCGCACGCTGGATATGGTACGCCAGATGGGCGCCCCCTGGATCGTGGAGTATTTCCCCTGGGCTTACCTGGAGCCGTCACCCGGCTTCTACGACTGGACTCACGCCGACCTGATAGTGGACCACGCCAATCGCCAGGGGCTGACCGTGATCGCTCGTCTGGGCCTGGTACCAGACTGGGCGCGCCCCGAAGGCACTGCTTCCACCTATCTCCGCCCGGACCGCTACGATGACTTCGGCAGATTCGTTGGCGCCTTCGTCGAGCATTTCCAGGGAAGGGTAGAGTACATCGTCATCTGGAATGAACCCAACTTGGCTCAAGAATGGGGATTCCAACCCATCAGCCCCGAAGATTACGCCCGCATGACTGAGATCACCTACCGGCAGGCAAAAGAAGCCAATCCCAGCGTCCAGGTGCTGGCCGGCGCTTTGGCACCAACGCTGGCGCCTCCTGGCAGCGAGTGGGGAATGGATGATCTGGAATACCTGCGTC
>JAUVRU010000095.1 GCA_030597485.1 Anaerolineae bacterium | reverse complement strand
TTCTGGGGAGCGCCAGGGTGACCGCAGAGCCCATAAAGGGTGTGAGGAAGGCGCCTAACGTGGCAACGAGTAGAGCGGCCCTTTTCACCGTCTGATCTGCCTGAACCATGGCGCTATCCTGGTGTGGTGGGGTCAGCTGGGGGCAGCGTTCAGGAGAATGGCGGCTTGATAGGGGGCCAGGTCAACCCGGTCCACGGGCACATAGTCCACCGACCAGGCGGAGATATCCCCGTTGGCCGGGACCAATCCACCGCCGCTGGGCCGGGCCAGGTAATAGGTGCCCCCCAGATCAACAGCGCGCGAGTCCGGGCCGGGGTTCACCAGAACCATGCCGTTTTCATAGGACCGAGTGTAGACGCCCCATCCAGCGTTGAGAAGACCGTCTATCCCGGCCGGCAGCGCATCCAGCGGCGCGCCTAGCTGGATGTCATACTCGGGGAAGTACTCCGGCTCCATGCTGTAGTCGGTGTTAATGAAGCTATGGCGGCCCTTCACCAGTAGATAGTTGCCCAGGTAGAACAGGCGGGTCTCAATAGCGTCCGGCTCCCACAGGTAGGACTGGGCGATGATGATCTTGTCCTGGCGCGCCAGGCCCAGGATGCGGTTCATCTGCAGCTGCCAATCGGCCAGGTCGAAGGGGTCCTGGGGTCCCCACCCGGCGAACCCCTCGATCATCACCCCGTCCACCCCTGAATAGTCGGTGGTATCCCGGCCCACCACCCACTGTCCCACGTTGGGAATCAGGTAGTAGTCGCCGAACTGACCCTGGACGTAGGCGATGAAGCCCTCGATACGGCGGGACCAGGCTTCCTCGAAGGTAGCATCCACTGCCGGCAGGGAAGGGTTGTAGTGGTCGGCGCCCAGATGGTTGGGCACGCTGAAACTGTCGGCGAACAGGCCATCCGACTCGCTGGCGGCCATCTCGGCCAACACCTCCTGGCTCCACCAGGCCCGCCAACCCGGATCGTTCAGCTCCATAACGAACCAGCCCCAATCACAGTTGAACACTCGGGATTGTCCCGCCCAGGGGAAGAGCCAGCTCGCCGGGACCACCTCGTCACCGGGCCACTCTTGCACCCACTCGTCGCCGTCTATGAACGTCAGCCATTCACCGCTGGGCTGACAGGCACTATCTGCCGCCTGATAGCCCAGGCCCAGCCCCAGACGATAGTGGAGCACGATGAAGTCCGGGTTGGTCTGGCGCAGGTGGCGAACATCCGTCAGGGTCATCTTCTGGGTGCCGGCGTAGTGGGTGGCAGCGAACTGGTACTGCTCTTCGGTCATCGACCAGCCGGCCAGCTGATCGTTGAAGACGTAGATACCGTCGCTGGTATCGGGAAAGGGGCGAACGCCGCCAGCCGTTGGCGGCCGGCTGGTGGGGGGCGCTTCGGTGGCAGCAGCTGCGCCAGCCGAGTCGCCAACCTCCGGCGATACCGTTGGCGGCGCCACCTCGCCAGTCTCACCCGTACCCGTATCCGGCGGGCCATCGTCTATCACCACCTGCTTGATCTTCAGCAGCATGTCCAGCAGGGTCTTGTTCCGCACGTTGAAGCCGTACTGCATGGGCTCGTCGGTGAAGTCACAGGTGCCGTAGAACTCGCCGTCGAAGTAGGCGTTGGGATGAATGCCATCCTCGTCAATGCCCTTGTTGGGCAGGGGCTGCAGCGCCAGCCAGTAATCCAACAGCGGAATGTCCCGGCTGCGGGCCATCTGCCTGATGGCGGCGTTGTATTCCAGCGCCAACGCCCCCGCCTCGGGGCTGTCCAGGCGATCGGGGATGGTGCTCAGGATGGGGATGACACCCTCCTCCTCACAGACGTCCAGGATCCTGTTCATCTCCCTCCGGTAGGTCTCCAGATCGGATAGGATAACGTCGTTGGTGCCGAACATGATGATGGCGATGCCGGGATTGATAGCCTCGAACTCCTGGTACAGGGCCCGGTTGGTCTCAGCCTCCAAGGCCGCGCCGGCGCAGGCACCAGAAATGGCGATCAGGCTCTGCCGGTTGAACGAGTTGTGGGCCTCGCCGTCCATCGTGTCCACGGTGACCTCTCGGAAATAGTCAACGATCTCCGACAGGTAAGTATTATCGCCCAGGTTTTCGTATCCGTCGCCCAGGTCGAAGACAAAGGCCATCGATTCGCTGATGCTGTCGCCCACCTTGGCGAAGACATTGATTTGCTGGCCCCTGGCATGGCCGGCCGCCATGATGTCCTGCAGGTGAGCCTTCATGTCAGCGTCAATGTCGCAGATCACCTGGTCGGCACTTGTGTCCCCTCCTTCCACCGGGACTTCTCCGGATGTTGGCGGCGCGACGGTCTCTGCCGCTGGCGGCGTGGCGGTGGGCGCGGCCTCCCCGGTCGGTTCTTGCTCACCGGCCGGCGTCGGCGGCGGAGGTGCCGTCGTGGGCGAAGGCGCGGGAGCGCCGCCTTCCGGCGTAGAGGTTGGCGTGAGCGTGGCCACGATGATGATCGGTTCCGGCTCCTCTTGCGGCTGCCAGGAGGAATAGAGCAGTCCTCCCAACACGGCCACCAGGAGACACAGCACCACGATGACACCGATCAACGCGAAGGTGATGGTTCTTCTGTCCATCGCTCAGCCTCCTTGGGTAATAGCGGTCAGCCGTCAGCAGTCAGCAGTCAACAGTTAGCAGTTAGCCGTCAGCGGGAAGCTGCTTTTCCGGCCGGCCCACCTCGCCCATTCGCTCATTCGCTGATTCGCCCATTCGCTGATTCGCCCATTCGCTGACTCGCTGACTCGTCGAAGACCCCCTTGGGGGGCTGACTCGCCCACCGGTTCAGTCCCCCAGAGGGAGGTGTCATTCATCCTTCAGCAGGAAGGCCAGCTCCAGCCCGCGCAGCGCCTCCGGGCTGGGCAACCCTGTCTCCACATCCCAGCCCAGATAGCTGTAGTACTCATCCAGCGCTTTTTCCACCCGCTGGCGATCCAGCTGCGCCCCCCCGTAGGCGCCACCAGACACCGGCGTGTCGAAGAAGCGGTCGGGCAGCGTGTCGTCCGTGCGGGTGTGGCCGCCCAGGCGGTAGGACAGATAGCGCTCCAGCGTGTGGCAGCGCAGCCCGAAACGGTGCAGTTCCTTTCCACTCAGCCGGATACCGGTCGCCAGCTGGAGCATTTCGGCCAGTTCATCGGGGTTGCCCAGGCTCAGGTCATACCAGCCATACACGAAATAACACAGCCCCAGGCTGTCCACCGCACACTTCAGGCCCTCGGTCCAGGCTGCCAGCTCTCCCTTGCCCTGGTAGGAGCCGGGATCGCCAGCGTGCCGGTTGTCCAGCAGCCGTTGGCCCTGCTCCGCCGATATGCGCCGGTTCTCGGTCTGGGGAGAGCCACCCAGGTGACCGCCGCCCCGGGTCGACGTCATCACCCCCAGCGCCCACGCCCGGTGGGAGCGCAGGCCCTGCTCGTTGATGCCCACGTGTTTGGTGGTCACGGCCAGGGACTGGCTGTCCCCGCCTATCTGGCGGGCCGCCTCCCAGGCGCCGTGCCCCAGCAACTGGCCCAAGTCGGCCCGCTCGCCGATCTGTCGCACCAGTTTCACCAGCGAGGGACCGTTGCCCCATTCCAGGCGAACGCCGTCCGGCTGCTCCCGTTCCAGCAACCCATTGTCGGCGCATTCCAGCGCGAAGGCGACCGCGGCCGACACGCCGTCCACGTCCAGCCCGTACTGGTTGCACAGGGTATGCGCCATCAGCAGATCCTGGGCATCGTCCACGCCCCAGTTCGACGCCAGCCCCCGCACCGAGTTGGCGTGCATGCCCTCGCTCTCTATCGTGCCGTACCGCTCCGACCCCATATGATAGCGGTGGAGACATCGGATGCTGCAGCCGACGCAGCCATCCCGTTCCCCTTCCCACTGGCGAAAGGCCTCCTCCCGGATGGGAGCCGACGCCTCGTGCGTCAGGTACTCGTCCTGGAGATTCCGGACCCCGGTGGGCACCAGGCCGGAATAGCCGCCAGCCCCGGCCATGCCGTGGGTACCCCCGCGCACCAGTCCTGCCATAGCCTCGGAAGCACCGATGCGCCACCCTAGCTGGCTTGTTTTGGTTCGCAAGCCCGCTTTGTCGAAGACTGGCACTGACCGCTCGCCCAGGGCCACGATCGCCTTCAATTTCTTGGCGCCGAATATCGCCCCGCTGCCACCCCATCCGGCCGCGTGTGCCCGGTCCACCATCAGGCAGGATATGGTCACTTCCCGCTCGCCGGCCGGGCCGATGCCGATGAAGCTCAGAGGGTCGGCCCCATGCGTAGCAGCGAGCGCTTCCTGTACCTGAGGGATCTTCAGCCCCCAAAGGTCGTCGGCCGGCACCAGTCTGGGCTCATCGTCCCCCAGCAAGAGACAAACAGGGCTGGCGCTGGCGCCCGCCACCGCCACCGCGTCGTAGCCGGCCATCTTCATGCGGGTGCCGAAATCGCCGCCCACGTTGGAATAGCAATACCCGCCCGAGATCTGGTTGCGGGCAGCCACGGCGGTTCGGACTCCCATGGGAAGGCCCACCCCCACCAATGGCCCGGCGGCGATTACAATCGGTTGGCGGGCGGGTTCGTCGGCGTATAGGGTTGGCGAAAACGCCAGGAGAAAGGCGGCCAACCCCCGCCCGCCAATCCACTCCGACCACTTCGCCGTCGGTTCCTCCCGCAGCCGACCGCTGTCCAGATCGACCCACAGCACTTTTCCTGCGTAGCCAGCCGGCGTCGGCGGGTGCGCATCCACCTTTGAATCAGTCTGTCTTTGCATTCAGCACTCCACATTCAGCGGTCAGCGGGCAGCATTCAGCCGTCAGCATTCAGCATTCAGCCATCAGCGGGAAGCTGCTTTTCCACCCGGCCCCCTCGCTGACTCGCTGACTCGTCGCAGATCCCCCTTGAGGGGCCCATTCGCTCACTCGTTCCCCTACTGCGAAACCCCATCCCACCCCGCCAGCCGGGCCATCATCCACCAGAACGCGTGGGCCTTGAGCTTGCAGTTGAACTTCTGGGTCTCGGTCGACTCCGAATGGGGGCACCAATAGGGCAGGTCGGTGCAGTCATCGGGATGCGCCGCACACCAGCCGTCGCACCAGGTGCATTCACCTTCCTCGTTGTTGGGATAGTAGTTGCCGTCCGGGTCGTGGGTGTCGATGTCCTCGAAGTCGAATAGCACCCTGCCGTGAGCGTTGGCATAGTCTCTCACCATCTGGTTGTTGCGCGCCAACGTTCCGCCGCTCGAGCCGTCTGAATGGCCGGTCATGTAGATGAACCGCATGCCGGGAAACTCGGACTCGAACTGGTTCAACGTCTCCAGATAGTCGTTCACCTGGGCTTCCGAATTCTCAGACTGCTGCCCACACCACGACCACATGGACAGGCTGAACAGGCCGGTGTCTGCCACGGAGCGGGTGTGCGCCTGCCCGTCGGCATCGGCCCAATACATCTCCGGCATGATGTAGTTGTCACCGTCCCAGTTGTTGCCATCGTAGATGCGCAGCGCGCCCGGGGCGTCGGGCAGGCCGGCCGGATCCCAGTTCTGGACGGCCGCGTGGTACCGGGAGTCAACCTCCGTCAACCTCTCGATGCCGGCGATGAGCTGCTCGCCGTGAGAGGTGTGGGCGTAGTGCAGCGTCAGCGTTTTGGCCTCCTCGATCCAGTGATCGGGGATGCTGCTCAGGTCGGTGGAGGTGTGGTCGATGATGATGGCCCCGCCGGCCGGTGCCACGCCGGCGCTGGGCTCCTCCGCTGGTGGCGGCGCCTCGGTTGGCGCCTCGACCACGGCCACGGTAACCACCTGATCCGCGCTGCCGCCTTCGTTCTCGGCGCTGAGCGTGTAGTCGGTCGTCTCCTCAGGGCAGACCTCCGTCGAGCCGGGGTTGTCCACCGCCTCGCCGTCCAGATAGACGGCCGTGGCCTGGCTCACGTCCCAGTGGAGGTAATGACATCCCTGGCCGGGTGCTGCTTCGGAGTAGAAATACTGGATGATCGGTGCTTTGGCTACGGCGTCCGGCTCCTCGGGCTCGGCTGCGGTCGGCGCGGCCTCGGCCGCCTCACCTGCCGGCGCACCCGCCCCTGTGGGATTCAGAGCGACGGCGTCGGCGTTGGCGTAGCCAGTGGCGGTCCCTTCCACGATGACGCGGACTGTTTCCCCGGCCTCAAAGGCCAGCGTGGCCAGCCACCACCAATCATCGCCACCGTTGACCTGATCCACGATTTCGGTGAGGGAGCCACCGCTGTACTCAATGGTGAAGGCTGCGTCGGTGGCTCGATCCTCGCCCCACGGCCACCAGGTCAGAACATCGTATTCCCCGGCGGCAGGCACGGTAAGGCTGAACTCGGCCCGGCAGTCGGCACAGGTCGGGTCGGCAAACCGGAAGTCGGCGCCGTAGGGGGTACCCTGGCAGTCGCCGTTCTCGCAGGTGCCCCAGTCTCCTGCCTCGACGCTGAAACCGGGGTCCAGGTTGTCCACGACGATGGCGTCATCGGCGGGTGCCTGTTCCACTGGTTCCACGGGTGTGGCGGGTTCCTCTGGGGGTTCGGCCGGTTCCTCTGGCGGCTGGGTGGGTTCCTCGGCCGGTGGGGTGGGGGCCTCTTCCGGTGGCTGCGTCGGCGCTTCAGCCACAGGTGTGGGCGTGATCACGATCACCTCCGGTGTGGCAGCGGGCTGACCTATGCCACAGGCCATCATGCTTGCCAGCAGCAGCACCAACAGGCCACCAACGAAAACCAATGAGCCAACGCGGTCACTTCTCATGGTAACCTCCTTCGAATCAACACTAGAATTGGGACAGCTGACTGTGGGTTCACGCCCCCGTCAGTGGAGGGGATAGGGTGCTTGAAACGGTGAAACAGCAGTGGCGCACTGGAGACAGGAGGGTGGCGTATCCCAATCTGCCGGCGGGAAAGGGTGCGCCTGGTTCGGAAGTGCCCCGGACTGAACCCGAGGCGTTTTGGTTGCACCCAGTATATCACATTTCTCCCCGCTTTTCAACCGATTCGATTCTGGGGCCCAAGTCTGGAGACTTGGGGCCCAAAAGGGTCGCCGGGTACGACGACTTCCTGCCTCCCCACATCGGCGTCCAAGAACAAGTGTGTTTCGTCTCAGCTGAAACCGTCGCACGGGCCAGGCAATCGGGAGGAGATTCT
>JAUVRU010000348.1 GCA_030597485.1 Anaerolineae bacterium | reverse complement strand
CAAGGTGATAAGAGGCAACACCAGGTATGCCAGAGCGCCAGTTACTGAAGGGGGAAACCAGTCCAGGCGGACCGCAAAGACCATAATGAGGATCAGTGCCAGCCAGAAGTCGGCGACTGTCACCCCGATCAGTGAGATGAAGGTTGTGGCCCGGTCAACGGTGCTCAGTGGACGCAGTGCCGATATGCTCCCCAGAATGAAGGCAAGAGTCATGGCAACGATGATTGTCGCCGTTGCCAGTTTTAATGTCATCGGTAGGCGCTCAAGGACCACGGTCATTGCCGGGCGGTGGTGCCACAGTGACACCCCGAAATCGAAACGGGCTGCATCCGCCAGATAGTTCGACAGTTGAATCAGAACCGGTTTGTCCAGTCCGTGAGCCTCTCTGAAAGACTGGCGTGTCGCCTCGGTCGCGAATTCGGGCAGGTACAGATCTGTGGGGTCACCGGTCAGACGTGCCAGCATAAAAACCAGGATAACTACGAACGCTATTACGAAGAATGACTGTATGGTGCGCCGAGCAATGTACCGTCCCATAAGGGGCACATCCCTTGGGTGAGGTCAAACCCCTGAACGTGTGTGGAGGAGGGTTCTGAGGTGGCCGCTGGGACCATCCTCAGAACCCTCCAGGAGTGGGAGATCAGCGGGCTATGCTGATCTCTTTGCCCAGTATCAGCTGATCAAAGGGAGGTACCCAGTTGATGCGCCCGGAAAGCCCATACAGGCCTTGAATGTGAACCATAGGGCAGTCCTGGACCATCTCGTCGTGCTCGTATGCAAGCGCCTTGGCGAGGGCTGCTTGCCGCTCATCACCCATCAGGGGCGCTGCCGTACCAATCAACTCGTCCATCTCCGCATCCTCAACCGTGTTATGGGTCGAGTCTGACTGGTAGTATCCCATAAGGGTGAATATCCCTTCGCCCGCCTCGTTGCCGTGGGATAGCTGGATTATGGCGTATCGCTCGGGAGGTACCGGCTTATCCCTGACATCTTCGACCCAGGCACTGACATCCTTCATCGTCAGAGAAGCGTCGAGCCCAATTTCGGCCAGCCAGGCCTGCAGAGCTTCCATGTTCTCCGTCGCATTGGCGTAGATGCCTGTGCGACCGATGATGTTGATCTGAGTATCAACTGGAACGCCGTCAGCTCTGGCTTCTTCGATCAACGCCCGCGCCGCCTCCGGGTCGTAAGGATACGGTTCAATATCGGGGTTGTAACCCATGACGTCCGGGGTGATGATTTGGGTTGCCGGCACAGCGTAGCCGCCAAAGATCTTCTGGGCAATGGCATCTTGATCGATAGCCATGCAGATCGCACGCCGGACGCGGATGTCTGACATGGGGCCGGTTGGATCCAGACGCAGGAAGGGAGTCTCTGGGATGTCTGCGGCCAAAGTGCGAATCGGACCGGCATCCTGTGGCGCTAACCAGGCGGCGATATCGGCCTCACCAGCCTGAACCATGGCCGCCCGCACCGAAGATTCTTCACGCCAGACAAAAGTGATCTTCTTGACCTCTGGTTCGCCGTCCCAATAGTTGGGATCAGCTACCAACACGATTCTCTCTCCGTGAACCCATTCGTCCAGCAGGTAAGGGCCAGTGCCGACCATGTTCTGGAACTCCGGGTCTGCCTCAATCGCCTTTGGCGAAGCCATGTGGACCCAGTACAATCGGCGCGGCATGATGGGCTCAGGCTCTTCCGTTGTCACGTCGAGGGTGTATTCGTCAACCGCCTCCGCAACGAACTGCTGGCCCAGCGCTGAGAAGACGTGCTTATCCGTTTCAGGATTGGACAGTGTGTTGAGGTTCCAGGCCGCTGCTTCGGCGTTGAACGGCTCACCATCCTGGAAGCTGATGCCCTCTTTCAGCTTGATGCGCCACGTGTAATCGTCGATCTGCTCCCACGACTCGGCAAGTTGTGGAATCAACTCGCCGGTCTGCCCATCGCGGGTGATCAGTGTCTCATAGGTGTTGCGGGTCACCGGGAGGTGAGATGTGCCCACGTAACCCCAGTCCAGGTTGGGCGGTTCCTCGGCCACGACGACCACGATCTCGGCCGGCTCTGCTTCAGCCGGTACCTCGACCGGTACCTCAACCGTGACCACGACTTCTACCTCTACCTCTTTGGTGACGATGACTTCAACTTCCTTTTCCACCTCTACTTCTTTGGTGACGATTTTCTCAACCTCCTGTGTGACCACCACGGTCTCGATGATCTTTTCGGGGGTAGGCGTGGCACCGCATTGGGCCGCCAGCAGAGAAAGCACTGCCACCAGAGCTACAAATACGAAAATGGTACGGAATCTCATTGTCATTTCCTCCTATGTGGTTTGACAACGACCTTGCTGATCTTGCACTGAGACATGGTTGAGGTACTCCGTTACGCTGCATACCGTTTTGCCCGACATCACCTCCTTTCAGATAAGAAACCGTGAATCCCGTCACCGCTCTTGGGATTCGTCACCTTCACCATCAAACCGAGAGGCGGTTGCTAGGCCCTACCCCGGCCGATGCGATCAGCCCCTAGGCAACGAAATCGCCGCCAGCGATCACCTCCGGGTTATCGTGACGGAAGGTGCTGAACACCAGACCAGAGACGGCCGGATGTGCCGTGAGGCTTGCCTCTTCCGGTTCTGACCGGGGATGCCACTGTCGAGCTACGTACAGGTCCACCGAACTATCGGCTACCTGCGGCTCGTACGTCCGATCCAGGTCTTCACGCAGGGAGGGCATATTATGCCCATCGTCGTAGTTTTGCACGTAGCCGTAGCCCCTCTGCATTGGCCACAAGGCGTGCCACAAGGAAGGACACCGTGACGAATTCTGGTCGATGATCAGCTCGTCGACCAGTTCCTCCTTGATCCAGTCCCGCCACTGGAGCGTCCAGTTTGCTACCGGGGGGCCAATCACCTCGCCCCGGGGCAGTCCAACCGATAGCGTCATGTCCCGCTCCCTCAGAACCTGACGCAGCTCTCTCAAGAACTGGGTGAAGTAACTTCCTACCAAGTCCCGCCACCCTCCCAAATCGAAGTCTTCTCGCTTGATGTCGCGTCCATAGAGTGTGAGGAAATCCTGGCGAACTGGGTCATTGAAGCCGAACTGGTCTGCGAAATCAGCCGGGCACGCCTGAGAGCGGAGGCACAAGAAGACGCCATCGAAGTCATAGCCAGCCACCAACCGTTCGACCCGATTGCACATAAAGGAGCGCACTTCCGGGTAGGCGTAACATAAGACGCCCCATTGCTGCACTTCGCCCTTGCGATCGATTACCGTGTATTCGGGATGCAGCCGGCTCCAGTTGGTCTGCCAGGTGATATGCTGGCCGTGCATAACGTTGTGATACAGGCGTTCGCGCTCCTTTTTTGAGAGTAGCGGCCGTCCCTCGTCCAGGACAGAGATATACAGGTAAGCTTTCAGGTTCAGCTCGTGGGCCAGCTGCGGCACCACCTCAAAATCGTCCCACTGAATTGATCTGATCTTGCGCGGTTGGGTCCTTGGATTGCCGGGCGCCGCATACCAGCGCGCGTCCCGGGTTCGAGTGCGCACCTCCCGCCAATGCACGGTTCGAGCTCCCAGCTGGTCACGCCAACACCGCATGCGACGGTGCACAGCATCCACGGTGTCCAGCTTGCCATCCCCTTCCCCAAACACCAGGTGATCGGGCCAGGATGCACTGGCGATGTTGCCATGAGCGTTCATTTCAGTTTGCACTCTCAGCCGGGGACCCACTCCCGTTCGGAAAACCAGGCCGGGGCCGGCCGT
>JAUVRU010000267.1 GCA_030597485.1 Anaerolineae bacterium | reverse complement strand
GCTGCCGTCGCCCGCGCCTTTGGCGCCGCCGGAGCCAGAGTGGTGGTCCATTACAACAACAGCCCGAACCCGGCCAAAGCCGTGCTGCGAGATATCGAGGCCGCCGACGGCGAGGGGTTGCTGGTGCAGGCTGATGTTACCCAACCGGCCCCACTGCAGGCAATGGTGGACAAGATACTGGATCGGTTCGGGTCCATCGACATCTTGATCAACAATGCCGGCGGACTGGTCCAGCGCAGCCCGGTCGAGGACATGCCCGATGACGTTTATCAGTACATCATGGACTTGAACATGACGTCAATCTTCCAGATGTGCAAGCTGGTGGTGCCCGTTATGAAGCGTCAGGGCCACGGCAATATCGTGAATGTCTCGTCCATCGCGGCCCGCATGGGCGGCGGCGGCGGTTCCATCGTCTACGCCGCCAGCAAAGGCGCTGTCAGCACCTTCACCCACGGGCTGGCCAGGGAGTTGGTTGGCCACAACATCCGCGTCAACGCTATGTCACCGGGCATCATCCTGACACCCTTCCACGAACGCTGGACCAGCCCGGAGACAATGGAGACACTGATAAAGACCATTCCCATGGGCCGCGCTGGCACACCAGAAGAATGTGTGGGCACCGTCCTGTTCCTGGCCTCAGACGCGATGAGTGGCTACGTGACTGGCCAGATCATCGAGGTCAACGGTGGGCAGATCATGGGGTGAATGCATGACCGTGATTTCATCAGACAAGCATTGGTCAGACGAGTCGGTATCCGTCCGTGAATGAGTCTACCCCTGCCACCCCGGTGCCATTGCAACAGGTGGCCTTGCTGCTGAACCCCCAGGATGACGTCGCCATCGCCAGGGCTGATCTGGCGCCAGGTACTGTCTTGATCCTGGAGGGCGGAGACCAGACCGGCACCCACATCCCCCTGCGTCAGCCGATTCCCGCCGGCCATAAGGTGGCTCTGCGAGAGATCGTCGTTGGCGGCCCGGTGCATCGTTATGGCCAGGTGATCGGTTTCGCCACCCAAATCAGTGCGCCGGGCGACCACGTGCATAGCCATAATCTGGGTGTGCAGGCGTTCTCGCGAGAGTACAGCTGCGGCGACTGCGGGCCGATACCCACGGTGCCCGGCGACAGCCAGCGCTCGTTTCTGGGCTACCAACGGGCCGACGGACAGGTGGGCACCCGCAACTACCTGGCCGTCATTGCCTCGGTCAACTGCTCGGCTCACGTCACCCAGCAGATTGCCCACCACTTCTCTCCGGACCGGCTGGCTGCCCATCCCAACGTGAGCGGCATCGTCGCCTTCACGCATCCATCGGGTTGCACCACCGGCACCGGCAGCCCCGATCACGTGCTTCTGCAACGCACCCTGGCCGGCATAGCCCGGCATCCGAACATCGGTGCTGTGCTCATGGTGGGACTGGGTTGCGAGACAAATCAGATTCCCGCCCTGATCGAGGAGTACAACCTGACTGGCGACAGCCAGGATGGCCTGTCCCAGCCCATCTCGACGCTGACGATTCAGGACGCCGGGGGCATTCGCAAGACAATCCAGGCGGGCATTGCCGTGGTCGAAGAAATGCTGCCCACAGTCAATGCCGCCCGCCGCACGTCACAGCCAATATCCGGTCTGAAGATGGCACTGCAATGTGGTGGCAGCGACGGCTGGTCGGGAGTGACCGCCAATCCGTTGGTGGGCCTGGTGTCCGACGAGGTGGTGCGGCAGGGAGGCACCACCGTGCTGGCGGAGACGCCCGAGATCTACGGTGCTGAACACCTTCTGGCCCAGCGTGCGGCCAGTCCCCAGGTCTGCCAGCAGCTCGTGGACAAGGTACGCTGGTGGGAACAACATACACAGCGGCTGGGCGCGGAGATAAACAACAACCCCTCCCCCGGCAACAAGGAGGGTGGCCTGACGACCATCTACGAGAAGTCGCTGGGCGCCATCGCCAAAGGCGGCAGCACCCCTCTGATGGCTGTCTACGGATACGCCGAACCGGTGACCGGGCAGGGATTGACGTTCATGGACTCACCGGGCAACGACCCGGTCTCGGTGACCGGCCAGATGGCCAGTGGCTGCAACCTGGTGCTCTTCACCACCGGTCGGGGCTCGGTGTTTGGCAGCAAACCGGCCCCCACCATCAAGGTCTGCTCCAATTCAAGGACCTA
The DNA here is from genome assembly GCA_030597485.1 of Anaerolineae bacterium. GTDB lineage: Bacteria > Chloroflexota > Anaerolineae > 4572-78 > NAK82 > JAUVRU01. Next base: position 2,242 of record JAUVRU010000267.1, on the reverse strand, counting down.
CCAGCGTATGCAGGACGATATGGACTTCAACGCCGGCGTAGTGTTGGAAGGAACAGACATGCAGCTAGCAGCCGCCCAGCTGCTGGACCTGGTCATCGACGTAGCTTCCGGCCAGCCCTCGAAAAGCGAGGCGCAGGGACTGGGCGAGATGGAATTCAACCCCTGGAATCTGGGGGGAACGCTGTAGCCAGAGTCCAACAACCCTAACCCTGGAATGTGGCCCCTGGCCCAGTCTGCGCCAGCAGCGTGGCAATGGGACACAGGTCCAGCCACCACTGATGCTTGGGTCGGCCGTACTTGCTGTCCATCATTCGGGGCATATCTTCCAAGTTGTGAAACGATATCTGCCCGGCGTGCAACCCGATGAACGCGGCCGGCGCTGGCACCCGGTCGCATCGCTCGATCAGGTATTCGATGGCCTTGGAGGCCAGCCGGGTGGCCAGAATGCGGTCGAAGGGTGTCGGATTGCCCCCTTGTTGCAGATGCCCCAGAATAGCCTGGCGCACTTCAAAGAGATCCCCCCCCTCCTCCTCAAAGAGAGCGTGCATGAAATGGGTCGTGTAGAGCGGGTTCGCCCTTTCGTTGCGGATCACCAGCCCCAGACGTTTGCCCTGCTTGAAGCCCTCAACCAGCTGGATCAAATCTGTCTGCAAGTCTCTCAGGGTCACGCCCTCTTCGTTCAGGTACACGCGCTCGGCGCCGGTCGCCAGACCGCTCATCAGAGCCAGATAACCGCAGTAACCCCCCATAACCTCCACGATGAAGCAGCGACGTGACGCGAAGGCCGGCTGCTTGATCTTGTCGACGGCTTCCATGATGTTGTTCAGGGCCGTGTCGGCACCGACACTCAACTCCGACCCGGGCACGTTGTTGTCAATCGTGGCTGGCAGGCATAGAATGGGAATGCCAAAGGCGGGGAAATTCTCGCGCTCCAAGAAGAGCCGATAGCCGGCCTCATAGCCCGACCAACCCCCGATCATCAGCAGCCCCTGTAGCTCGTGTTGCTCAATGGTGCGAGCGATGGCGTAGAAATCGCTCCCGCTGGGGACTTTGGTGTTGGTGCCCAGTTCAGCACCGCCCCGGCTTGCCCACCCGGTCACGCTCATCCAGTCCATCTCCTGGATGTCACCGCACACCAAGCCATCGAAGCCATTGCGTACGCCTAGCATGATGTGCCCCATGTCCAGACCGACTCTCACCGCCGTTCGAACGGCCGTGTTCATACCGGGGGCCGTGGCTCCCGAGTTCAACACCGCCAGGCGAAGCCGCCGCTGTCCAGGCTCTGCCGCGTGAGGAAGGGACCTCACCAGCACACGCAGGGTGCGGAACGCCTCCCGAAAACTGCGGCCGCGCAGTTCCATGGCCCGATCATAGTCCCCCTCGGCAATGGCGTCCGCTACCGAGAGCGTCTTGTCCACACACTGCATCAGGGGAGAACGGGTGATGCGGTTGTCACGTATCCCGATCAGGGCCGGCTCACTGTCGGGCGTGGCTGACAGGATCTCCTCCACCGCGGCATAGCCCATCTGAGTGCTCAGGTTGCGATCGAAGCCACTGGGAGCACCTCCCCGCTGGACGTGCCCCAAGATCGTTACCCGCGTGTCCTCTCCCAGTCGCTCCTCAAGCACTCGTCTGACGTAGTCGCTGGTGATGGGATTGCCGTCCCGGTCCCGAGCGCCTTCGGCTACGATGACGATGCTGTGGCGACGACCGGCCTCACGGCCCGCCCTCAACACCTGACACATCTTGTCTTCCCATTCGCCCACATCAGGCGGGCTCTCAGGAATCAGTGCCCAGCTGGCGCCGGTGGCCAGGCTGCTCATCAGTGCCAGATAGCCACAACGACGCCCCATCACCTCGACCACGAAGGTGCGCTGGTGGCTGGCAGCAGTGCTGCTGATGGCGTCAACTGCCTCGACGATACGATGCAAGGCCGTATCGGCTCCGATGGTCATATCTGTGCCCGCCATGTCGTTGTCAATGGAACCCACCAAGCCCACGATTCTCAGATAGGGATGGTGATCAGCTACCTCCTGGCTGATCCGTTCCCGTTTGACCAGTTCTTCTACCAGCTCAGGCCATTCCTGTCGGAACAGGTTGGCACCGGTCAGGCTACCGTCCCCACCGATCACCACCAGGCCGTCTATACCGTGCTCGAGCAGGTGGCGGGCAGCCCGCAGACGGCCCTCATAGGTGCGGAAGTCAGCACAGCGCGCGGAGCCGATAACCGTGCCGCCCCGAT
>JAUVRU010000147.1 GCA_030597485.1 Anaerolineae bacterium | reverse complement strand
TGCGTTGAGAATCGATCCAGGAGCGACGGGCTCTGAGCTCCGCTGTCACACAACAACACGTGACGGATGGGACTCACCCTGCCTTTGGCGATAAGTACTGGGCAGGGAGAATGCTCCCTCACGCGTTCAGCCGTTGAACCCAACACGAAGCGTGTCAGGCCCCGGTGCTGCCTGTCACCGACGATGATCAAATCGTAGTGGCCCTCCTCAGCCTCACGGATGATCTGTTCCGCCGGATGCCCGGCCCGGATCTTCGTGTCCACAGACGGAACCTCAGTCTCCAACACGGCACGCGCTCGCTTCAAGGCTGACCTGGCCGGCCGACGTTCCTGCAGCTCTCTGATCACTGTCAGGACGGTGGGTGTTTCGCCGGCGCGCCCGGCCACGTGAGATGCCAGTTGCACAACAAGTTCCGAATAGGGCCAGCCACTGATGGCTATCAGAAGACGCATGTTCGTTTCACCTCTACAGCAGCATCAAGACAATGGGAATCGCGAAAATTGAGATCATGAAGACTATCAAGTTACGGTTTCTGGCCGTCACCCAGCTTGTGAATCGCAACACCGAACGTTCGTAGGGGCGATAGGCCGTCGCCAAGATGACAGCGGACACGAGGGTAATGCTGGTCATCTGGATCAGGACAATTGTGAAGGCAGCCGGATTGCCGAGCAGCACTGAGGCCAACAGGGTGTCGATGAACGTGGTGATGTTGGCGCCCAGTATGTAGGGGACGACGTTCTCGCGGCGGACGAAGCCGCGATTGCTCAGGGGCACCAGAATGCCAAGGGAAACGCTCACCGACATTGAGATGAGAGTGACGGCCGCGCCCAGCAGAAACATGACCCATCGTCGATAGACCAGCTGTGACACACCACCTACGTGGCTGCTCTTGATCGCCATCTGTGGCAGACAGCGGTCAAAGAGGTTGAAGCTGACCAACATGATGCCCAACCCTACCAGGAACAAGCCCCAGTGAGGCAGGAATGACAACAGACTCCCGATGAGGGGATCAAAGGTCAAATCGGTGGTGGGGCCAAGTGCAACGCCAGAGTGTAGATACAGTGAGTCAGGCAGCCATGCTCTCAGCGCGCTTAGCCCGATAACCATACCGAGCAGGTACGTGGACCCGGTCACTGCCAGCGACAGCAGTCCCATACCCAGGCTGGTGGCACGATCGCGGCCGCGCAACACGTAGATGAAGCCAACAGAGAGCACGATGAAACTGGCTCCCAGCCGGCTGCCGGTGATCATGGCAAAGGTGCTTAGCTGGTTCAGTATGCCGGCGTTGTAGAAGGTCAAGGCCGTGGCTGCCACTGGGGATCCACTCATGAGCAGGTAGGCGCAAAGCCAGCCAAAGCCGAGGCTGTCGAGAATGCCGGTAATGGCGAATCTGTCGCGCACCAGCGGCGCGAAACCGTTCGCTCCCTCCTTCATCAGCGTGAGAGCCAGGATGAACAGGAACAGACTGACGAGAAACAGGCCGACCTTGCCCAAGCGAGCTGGGGTGAGCGCGGCATGTGCCATGCCCGCCAGGCCGGCTGCCCTTGCGGTTGGCGAAACCGACGTGCTGGATGAGGCTGGAGCACCGGAGTCTGCGAAGGGTGGGTCTTCCATGCAACGCTCCTGTAGTCCGACCGTATGGCCGCCAATCTGGAGGAAGGGGAGACGTGCAGATCTCTTCCTGGTGGAGACCGAGCGTGTCCGGATTCTAGCAGCCAAATCCAAATCGGTCAATTCGTCCGACGTGTGACAAAACACTGGTTGTGTGGTAAACTGCACCACATGGACGAACGACAGAACAACCCGGTTGATGATGTGGACTTCGAGTGGCTTGAGCAGGTGATACGTGCGGCTGGGAAGATAGCCCTGCGCCATTTTCGACACGTGACCCCTGAGAGTAAGCCTGACAACACGCCCGTTACCGTGGCGGATCGGCAGATTGAGGAGTCACTGCGCGATGCGCTCGGCCGGAAGTTCCCTGAAGACGGTCTGGTGGGAGAGGAGATGAAGACACACCCGGGGCGCAGCGGGCGGGTGTGGGTCATTGACCCCATAGATGGCACTGCCGCCTATGCCGGTGGCCTGCCGGTGTGGGGAATCTCAGTAGGTATCCTGCAGGACTGGCAGTCGGTGGCTGGTGTCTTCTACATGCCCCTGATTGATGAGTTCTATCTATGCGATGGGCAGGTGGCCTTGCTGAATGGTGATCCCATTCAGGTGGACACCAGTGGATATGGCGATGCCAACTCCTTCCTGTGCATCACAGCAGAGGCTCATCGTGATTACTGCATTGACTTCGTGGGCAAGGCGCGTGCCTTCGGCAGCATGGCGGCGCACATCTGCTACGTGGCCAGGGGCACGGCAGTGGCTGCCCTGGTGGGACGCGTTGCGCTGTGGGATATTGCCGGCGCTTTGCCTCTCTTGCGTCTCGCTGGGGGCGACATGGGTTGTCTTTCTGGACATCCCCTTGATCTGGCCACGATGACCGATGTCGGCAAGCTGCCTGAGCCTTTGTTGGCGGGTGCGCCTTGGGCACTGAGTTATTTCCGTGAGCGCATCACAGAAAGAAGGTCTCTTGCGTGACCCGCAGGGGTCTTCCCGAGAAGCCTGCAAGTTGGCCGGAGGGACAATGGTATTGAAGGAGGCTCAGGTGTAATGAGCGACAAAGCCGGGGCCTCGTCATCAGGCTGGGGGGAGGCGGTGAAGAGGGAGAAGTCGAGCCCGGAACCGGTGTGGACCTTTCGTGGCTACCGGCTGAAGGCCAGCGAGTTCAACACAGCGATGGTGCATTTCTTCAGATCCCAGGTTCAACGGGCTGACGTCTGGCGCCAGCGGCTGGACGTCACCACCAACTGGGCCGTGATCACCACTGGCGCGACTATTCCCTTTGCCTTCAGCCGAGGTCTGGGCAGTCACAGCGTCATCTTGTTGACCACCTTGTTGGTCACACTGTTCTTGTACATTGAGGCGCGCCGGTATCGGTTCTATGAGGTGTGGAGCGCCCGGGTGCGGCTGATGGAGACGGATTTTTTTGCAGCCATGTTGGTTCCGCCATTCCAACCAGCCGCTGACTGGGCTGAGACCCTGGCGGACAACCTGCTACATCCCCATTTCACCATCTCGAGTTGGGAGGCTTTGGGGCGGCGCTACCGGCGCAACTACATGTGGATCTACTTCGCCTGGCGTTGGCATGGGTGGCGAACGTGGCACTGCATCCCATGGCCGTCACGTCCTGGTCCGATTTCGTCAATCGGGCTGCGCTCGGTGCGGTGCCCGGCTGGGCGGTGTTGGCAGCTGGCATTGTCTTCAACGTCGGGCTGATGGCGCTGGGTGTGCTGACTGTGGGCCTGCAGCAGGCCTCGGGCGAGGTGCTGCGTCGGTTCGGCACAAGACCTGGGCGGATTCGGACAGGGGAGGGGGCACCGCCCGCTCGCGAGGCGAGTGGCGGCTGGCGGGCGTGGTTCCGCCCGAGCCAAAGGCGCCAGCAATTGCTGGCTTTCATCATCACCGATCACGCGCAGGTGGTGGGCGAGCGGATCCTCAGCGATATGAAGCGGGGGGTAACCTCACTGTTTGGCACCGGTATGTTCACGGGACAGATGCATTCGGTGCTTCTGTGTGCATTGACCGTGACGGAGGTGGGCAAGCTCAGGTCTCTGGTGAGTGAGTTGGACCCCGAAGCGTTTGTCATTGTGTCACCGGCCCACGAGGTGCTAGGATCAGGGTTTGTGCCGCTGCGTGCAGAAGCCGAATCGTAGCGTTGTTCCAGAAAGAAACACGGATGCTACCGGCAGAGGTGCGGCACATGTCTGATGGTACGGTTCATCAACCACTGAGCGGGCGGGTTGCGCTGGTCACGGGCTCATCCCGAGGCATCGGGCGAGCGATTGCCCTCGAGCTGGCAGACCGTGGCGCCGACATTGTGGTCAACTACCTGCGCAAACGCTCGGCGGCCGGAGAAGTGATCGCCAGGATTGAGGGCAAGGGGCGACGGGCCATAGCCGTGAAGGCCAATGTGGGCAATGTCGCAGACATCCAAGCCATGTTTGAGCAGGTGCGTTCCCAGTTCGGGCGCTGCGACATCCTGGTGGGCAATGCTGCCAGTGGTGTCCTGCGCTCGATCACCTAGACGGAAGACAAATACTGGGATTGGACGCTGGACATCAATGCCCGCTCGATCCTGCGCTGTGCCCGCCTTGCCGTGCCCCTGATGGAGGCGCAAGGGTGGGGACGGATTATTGGTATTACCAGCTTCGGCAGCACGCGGGTTTTCCAGGGGTATGGTATCGTCGGCGTCAGCAAGGCAGCCATTGATGCCATCATTCGCTACCTGGCGGTAGAGCTGGCACCAAAAGGAATCATCGCCCACGCCGTCTCGCCCGGCATCGTCGATACGGATGCCCTCAAGTATTTCCCCATTGATGTCAGCGAGGCACTCAAGGAGGGTACCAGGCGGACGCCAGCCGATCGAGTGGTAACGCCGCAAGACGTAGCCAGGGTGGTAGCCTTTCTGTGTTCGGACGACGCGTCCATGATGGTGGGCCAGACAATCGTTGTGGACGGCGGGTGGTCTATTCTGGTATGAGGGCGGGACGAGGCTGTCTGCAGAACCGTGATGTGGGCTCCCCGGAGCGCTCAAACTCGGGGGGCTGATTCTTTGAGCAGGACACGTCCGATCAAAAGAGGAGAATCGTACTTGCCATAACCTTCTTTCTGTGATACAATGCCTTATGTAAGGTTGGTCCTGGGAGATGTTGCACCCTTCGCAGCGCCAATAAAATGGCACCTGGCAGCGCCAGGCAAGAGGGGAACCGATTGCGTCGCCGAGAGATCTCCCACAACGGTCGCCGGCTTGCAGAAAGCGAGGTAGATGATGCCCACTGTCCTCTACGCGGAAGATGATCGAAGCTGCCGCCAGCTGTTCGCCTTCGTTCTACGTGCGGAAGGTTATGCTGTGCACGAGGCTATCAATGGCGCACAGGCGGTGCAGATCGTGCGCGATGAGCCAATTGACGTGGTGATATTGGATGTGCGCATGCCCATGATGACTGGCTACGACGCCGCCCGGCTGATTGGCAAGGAGTCCCCAACGACTCCCATCATATTCGTGAGCGCCAAGGGGTTGTCACGAGAGATAGAGCGGGCCTTTGACTGTGGGCCTATGGTGGTGGACTACCTGGTCAAGCCGGTTTCTACCACTCAGTTCCTGTTGCGCGTGGAACAGGTTTTGCAGGTGGCGCGCACCTATGGTTTAGGCGTTGTGCGCCAGGAGAGTCTGGCCCGTCCAGAGCTGGCATACGTACGGCTGCGTCCCTGAGTCAGCCTTCGGCCCGCTCTGCTTCCTCCTCATTCCCGCATGGCGAAACGGGGCAGCACCGTCGCCCACTGGTGCAGCACTACCTCATCGCCCAACTGGGAGTCACCCTTCTCCGATTTCGTCTGTCGACTGGCGTTGAACACGCCGATTCTGGCCCCTACCTCAGCTCTGGTCTTCTCGACGTAGGCCATACCGATCAGGTAGCCATCCTGCCCGATGGCACATGAGGTTACCCATCCGATCACCCGGCCCCGGCGGTTCACCACCAAGTCGCCCGTCCTGGCCAATCGCACGCCCTTCTCGTCCAGGCGGAAACGAATCACGCTCATCCGGCTGGTGTTCATCCGTTCGATAGTGGCTTTGCGTCCCACGAAGAAAGGCTTGTGGAGCTTGACATAGGAGGCGAAGCCACATTCGGCTGGAGTGATATGGTACGGACCGGCCAGCTCGTGGCCGTAGAGCGGAAGCCCGGCCTCGGTGCGCGTGGAGTCGCGCGCACCCAACCCGGCCGGCTTGACCCCCAGGTCACTGCCAGCCTCCAGGATGGTCTTCCACAGGTGTGGTGCCTCATCAGGATGCATGAAGATCTCGTAGCCCACATCCTCGCCGGTGTATCCAGTGCGTGCGATGATCACGTTGGTGCCGGCAAGGCGACCATCCATCAAGTCCGTTCGTTGCAGCCACCGGAGCCCGCTGTCTGTCTCTCTGTCGTCGGCCAGACGCAGGCGAATTGTCCGCGATTGCGGGCCTTGTCAGGCGATATCCACCTTCTGCTCCTCCCCGCTTGCCGGATCTTTCAGGTCTTTCAGCACAGCCGGTCCCTCGACCGAT
>JAUVRU010000537.1 GCA_030597485.1 Anaerolineae bacterium | reverse complement strand
GGTAGAGGATGATGCGCTTGATACCGCGCGCGAGTTGCTGCAATCTGCCGGCGACAAGTTGATGCTGCCTGTGGATTGCGTGGTGGCTGACCGGTTTGACGCAGACGCCGAATCTCGGGATGTGCCGGTGAATGAAGGTCCCGATGGCTGGCGCATCCTGGACATTGGCCCGGCCACGGTGACACGTTTCTCCGACAGACTGATGGTGGCCAAGACAGTCGTCTGGAACGGCCCGATGGGTGTTTTCGAGTTCCCCCGCTTTGCTGGAGGGACCTTCGCGATTGCCCGGGTTCTGGCTGGGCTGTCGGGAGCGACCACTATCGTCGGCGGCGGCGACTCAGCAGCTGCGGTGGAGCGAAGCGGCCTGGCTGACAAGATGAGTCACATTTCCACTGGCGGCGGGGCGTCGCTTGAATTCCTGGAGGGCAAGGAACTGCCAGGTGTGGCGGCGCTGCTGGACAAATAAGCACCTCCTCGAGAGATGAAGGGACTCCCCTGGGGAAATCTCCCCAACCTACCCCCGGGGAGTTTGATTCAGATGCCCGATCCGGACGACCGTCTCAGGAACAAAGCCCAGGCCATCCATGAACGGTTGATTCAGGTCTACGGTCACCCGGAATGGCGATCGCACCTGGACCCCATCTCAGAGGTGGTCAGCACTATCCTCAGCCAGAACACGTCTGACGGCAACCGTGATATGGCCTTCGATCGCTTGCGGACTCGCTTTGCAACGTGGGAGATGGTGCGCGATGCGTCTGTCGAAGCTATCGAAGCGGCAATCAGGCCGGCAGGGCTGGCTCCCCAAAAAGCACCCCGCATCAAGCAGGCGTTGTTGTTTATCTCCGAACAGCGCGACGAATTGGAGCTTGACTTCCTGAAAAAATGGCCGGTTGATCAGGCCAAGGCCTGGCTAACTCAAATCAACGGCATCGGTCCCAAGACGGCAGCCATTGTCTTGCTCTTTTCACTGGGACGGCCCGCCTTCCCGGTCGACACGCACATTCATCGCGTCACCCGGCGACTTGGACTGATTGGCCCTGATGTGTCGGCGGCAAGAGCGCACGACGTGTTGGAGGATTTGCTGCCCGCCGACTGGTACTATCCCTTCCACCTGAACGTCATTCGTCACGGCCGGGAGGTATGCCCGGCGCGTGTTCCCCCCAAGTGCAAGATTTGCCCGCTGCAGGCGTGGTGCGATCATTATCAAGAGGTTGTACCTCCTGCCGCTTGTGTGTGACAAGACTTGACCCATCCTGATCCCTTTGTTACAATGCTACCACGTTGCGGAGGATGTTGTGTTTATGGCGACCGGTTGGCTGATCCTTAGGGAATCTCACCGGAAATGCTTGGCTCTCCATTACCCACAACACAATCATACCCAGTTGAATGAGACAGAAAGCCTGTGGGGAGTGTGACCGGTGGCAAGTGTCCTGGTCTTGAATGCAACCTACGAACCCATCACTGTGGTGTCGATGCGGCGCGCGGTCATACTGCTACTTAAAGAGAAGGCCGAGCTGATTGAGGCTGCCGAAGCACAATTGCGCGCCGAGCACATCACGATGCCTATGCCCCTGGTTATTCGCCTCGTTTATTATGTGCGTATCCCCTACCGCGTGTCTTTGCCGGTTACGCGGCGCACGGTGTTGGCCCGTGACCACTATACCTGCCAGTATTGCGGGAAGCAGGCATCTCGCAAGGACTTGACAGTTGACCACATCCAGCCCCGTTCTCGGGGTGGGCGTGCTGTGTGGGAGAACGTGGTCACTGCTTGCCGGCGCTGCAATGGCCGTAAGGGCGGCCGCACGCCGGCTGAGGCCGGCATGCGCCTCCGATCAGCCCCGTCTCGCCCACGTTACGTGGCCCTGGCTCTGTTTGAGGGCGCAGGGGCTCGACAAGTCTGGGACAAATATATCCCCTGAGGGAGCACAGTCTATGACAACCTACCTGTTGGGCATCGACGTCGGAACGACCGGAAGCAAAGCCCTGCTGGTGGGGACAGACGGTGTCGTCAAGGCCAGCGTCACCACTGAGTATCCGATGTTTACCCCTCACCCATTGTGGGCTGAGCAGAACCCAACCGACTGGTGGGCAGCCACCGTGACCAGCATTCGCCGTGTCATGGAGGAAAGCGGTGTACGGCCTGATCAGGTTGCCGGAGTGGGGCTGACAGGGCAGATGCACGGCCTGGTGCTGTTGGACGCTCAGGGCAATGTCTTGCGCCCATGCATCATGTGGAATGATCAACGGACTGCGGCGCAGTGTGCTGCCATCACCGAGAAGGTGGGTGCCCAGGAGGTGATACGGCTGACCGGCAACCCGGTGCTGCCGGGTTTCACCGCCCCCAAGATCGTTTGGGTGCGGGACAATGAGCCAGAAATCTACACGAAGATCGCCTCGGTGTTGCTGCCCAAAGACTATGTGCGCTATCGGCTGACCGATGGCCTCTTCAGCGACGTATCGGATGCCGCTGGTACCTCGCTCTTCGATGTGAGCCAACGCAATTGGTCAGAGGACATGCTGAAAGCGGTGGAGGTGCCCCGCCAGTGGTTGCCGGAGGTGACCGAGTCGC
>JAUVRU010000016.1 GCA_030597485.1 Anaerolineae bacterium | reverse complement strand
TGGTGCTTTCCTTTCTACCGGAGTGCCTCACCTGATGAGACGAAGGGTTACCATCGAGGATGTGGCTCGGGCCGCCGGAGTGTCACGGCAGACGGTATCGCGGGCCATCAACAACAAAGAAGAGATCAGCCCTGACACTATGAGACGGGTGATGGAGGCGGTGCAGCGGTTGGGCTTCCGACCCAGTCGGGTGGCTCAGGGGCTGGCCACCCAACGCACCTATACCATTGGGGTGGTGGTTCCCGACATCACCAACCCCTTCTTTCCTGAGATTGCCCGCGGCATGCAGGATGTGGCCCGGGCCAAAGACTACAACGTCTTCCTGTGCAATACTGACGAAAGCCCCAAGCAGGAATTGCAGGTACTATACTCGCTGGCGGCCCAACCGGTGGACGGCATCGCTTTGTTTGGGTCTCGCATCAGTGATGATGAGCTGGCAGCTTTCGCGGACCAGTATCAACCCCTGGTGGTGTTCAACCGCTGGCTTGAGTCTGCGGGGGTCAGCCTGGTCCTGGTGGACAACCACAAGGGGGCTGAGCTGGCCGTGGCGCACCTGGTCAACCGGGGACATGGGAATATCGGTATGCTGGCGGGGCCAGCTGCATCGCCCAGCAGTGTACAGCGGGTTGAGGGTTTTCTCCAGGCAATGGGCGCACACGGCCTGCCTGTGGCGGAAGACCACATCGTGCCAGGGCCGCCAACCGTGGAGGGTGGGTACGATGCCGCCAGCGGGCTGCTGACACAGCATCCCGAGACCACGGCGGTTTTTGCCTACAACGACCTGATGGCGCTGGGGGCGGCTCAACTGTGCGCCGATCAGGGCTGTCCCGTCCCCGGGGGTTGTGCAGTCATCGGGTTTGACGATATCCGGATGTCGTCTATGGCAAGTCCGTCGTTGACCACGATCTATGTGGACAAGTATGAGGTGGGCCGTCAATCGATGACTCGCCTGCTGGCGATGTTCGACGATACGATGAGTTCGTTCCCGCCGATTGAGATTGATGTGGATCTGGTTGTTCGTGAGTCGGCACCGTGAGGGAATGCGGAATGATGAACTATGAATGAGGAATGCAGAATGCAGAGTGGTGAAGGTGGGATTCCGATAGATGTGCAGCGGGGAGTGAAACATGGACCTTGACCGGATCACGCAGATGTACGATTTCTCGGGTCACACGGTGGCCATCACTGGCGGCGCGGGAATACTAGGAGGCGAGATGGCCTGCGCGCTCGCCGGTTGCGGCGCCAACGTGGCCATCCTGGATCGAGACCCGGGGCTGGCCGACCGCCTGATGGATCGCCTCAATCTCTGCTCGGGCCGGGCTGTCGTGGTGTACGCAGATGTGCTTGAGCGGGATACGTTGTTCAAGGCTGAGGAGACCATTGTCAGCGAGTTTGGCACCAGCGCTGACATGCTGATCAATGCAGCGGGAGGCAACAGCCCCAAGGCTACCACGGCCGATGATGTTTCCTTCTTTGACCTGGACGAGGGCGCCTTGCGTTGTGTCTTCGACCTGAATGCCATCGGGACCATGATGCCGAGTCAGGTTTTTGGCCGGAAGATGGCTGAGCAGGGCGAGGGTGTCATCTTGAACATCTCCTCGATGAATGCTTTCCGTCCCTTGACCCGCATCCCGGCTTACTCGGCGGCCAAGGCTGCCGTCAGCAACTTCACCCAGTGGCTGGCAGTACACGTGGCGCAGGAGTACTCTCCAGGGATTCGGGTAAATGCGATTGCCCCTGGTTTCATGCTCACGGACCAGAACCGTTACCTGCTCACGGACAAGGAGACCGGGGAACTCACTCCGCGAGGGCAGAGCATCATTCAGCACACGCCCCAGGGTCGTTTCGGCAAACCGGAGGACTTGCTTGGTCCCGTTCTGTGGTTGCTTTCGCCGGCATCGGCGCACGTCACGGGCATCGTTGTGCCCATTGACGGCGGTTTCTCGGCGTTCAGTGGCGTGTAGAGGCGAGACACCCTGGATTCTGGGTGCATCGTCAATTCGAATGACGGCCGTACAACAAGCATTGGAGGCTACTATGGCAGACTACCCAGAAGCAGCACGTCCACTGGCGGAGCTGCAGCCCCGGCATCGTTTCTTTGTCGGGATCGATTCCGATGGTTGTGCTTTCGACACCATGGAGATCAAGCACAAAGAGTGCTTCTGCCCCAACACGATCAAATATTGGGGCCTGCAACCAGTGTCGAAATACGCCCGCGAGGCGGCTGAATTCGTCAACCTGTATTCCAAGTGGCGAGGCATCAACCGGTGGCCAGCGGTGGTGATGGTGTTTGATCTGCTGCGCGAGCGGCCAGAGGTGCTCGCTCGTCACGCTGGCATCCCCCAGGCCAACCAGCTGCGCGCTTTCATCGACTCTGGCTTCGCGTTGAGCAACGATGGTCTGCGGGACTACATCAGCGAACACGGCCACCCTGAACTGGAGCAGGGGCTGGCCTGGAGTGAGGCAGTGAATGCTACTGTTGCCGACATGGTGCACGGTGTCCCTCCTTTCCCATACGTGCGGGAAAGCCTGGATATGATGCAGGATCGGGCCGACATGATAGTCGTGAGCGCGACGCCGGTCGAGGCCCTTACCCGGGAATGGCAGGAGCACAAGATTGACCGGTATATGCGTGTCATTGCTGGCCAGGAGCTGGGCAAGAAGGCGCAGCACCTGGCGCTGGCTGCCGGGGACAAATACCCGCCAGGTCATGTGCTGATGATCGGCGACGCGCCGGGCGATATGAAGGCGGCCAAGGCGAATGATGCGCTCTTCTATCCCATCAATCCCGGTGATGAGGACCAATCGTGGGAGCGATTCCACAAAGAGGCTTTCCAGAAGTTCCTGGATGGCACCTATGCGGGTGGCTACGAGGCAGCGCTCATTGCTGAGTTTGAGGCGTATCTCCCTGGGGTACCTCCGTGGAAGCAGTGAGAGCGACAGAGGAGATCCGCCGCCGGCCCGATGTGAATGTCGCCACGGCGTTGAGGGGGACACCATAGTGCTTGGCAAGGGATACGAGGACGGTCATCTCTCAGACGACGAAATCCGTGCATTGATGGTCCAGGCGCTGGCGCAAGCCGATGTTGATGGTCGCCGTGTCATCATCCTCATTCCAGATAGTACTCGGACGGCTCCCATCCCGCTCATGTTCAGGCTGTTCATCGAATTGCTGGCTGACCGGGTGGCGGCGCTGGATTTCCTGGTGGCTCTGGGCACCCATCAGCCGATGAGCGACGTGTCACTGAGCCAATTGGTCGGCCAACCGGTGGCGAACAGCATGGTGGGCAACAGCCGCATTCTCAATCACCTGTGGGATCGGCCGGAGACCTTCTGCACGGTGGGCATCATCCCGGCCGCGCAGATTGCTGACATCACCGGCGGATTGATGGCGCTGGACGTGCCGGTCAGGTTGAACAAGGTCATCTTTGAGTACGATCACGTTTTTGTCTGTGGGCCCACCTTTCCTCACGAGGTGATCGGCTTTTCTGGTGGCAACAAATACTTCTTCCCCGGCATCGGCGGGTCGGAGGTCATCGACTTCACCCACTGGCTGGGCGCGGTCATCACCAGCTATGAGGTGATTGGCACCCGGTACACACCGGTAAGGGCTGTGGTTGATCTGGCAGCTTCTATGATTGACCGTCCCAAGCTCTGCTTCAGCTTGGTGGTCGAGCCGGCGTCAACGCAGGGAGTCGAGTTGGCCGGCCTGTATATCGGATCGCCGGAAGAGGCGTACTCGGCTGCGGCCGATCTTTCGAGCCGGGTGCACATCATGTGGGTGAACCAGCCGTTTTCTAGCGTCCTGAGCGTGATGCCCGAGATGTACGACGACATATGGACAGCAGCCAAAGGGATGTACAAGATGGAGCCGGCCATTGCGGACGGGGGTGAGGTGATCATCTACGCACCTCACATTGATGAGATTTCCTACACTCACGGCCGCATCATTGATGACATTGGCTATCACGTGCGTGATTACTTCCTGAAGCAGTGGGATCGTTTCAAGGACTACCCGTGGGGCGTATTGGCTCACTCGACCCACTTGCGAGGTATGGGTACCTTTGAGAACGGGGTTGAGAAGCCCCGCATCCGCGTTACTCTGGCCACCGGCATTTCACCAGAGCGATGCCGGAGGGTGAACCTGGGGTATCTCGATCCCGACACAATCAACCTGGACGAGTGGCGTGACCAGGACGAAGCAGGCAGCCTGCTGATTCCCAAAGCTGGGGAGATGTTGTATCGGGTGAGGCCCCAGGGGCGGCAGATCAGCGGCTAGCGGTGGCGCTGGGTGCTGCCGGTCACGGGTGTGCCTGAGTTGGCAGCTGAATGCATGGCCAGGCGCTTGGCAAGGACAGGCATCACTGCAAGCGTGACACTTCGGAGATCATAGGGGAATGCCCCTTCATTTTTGAAAGGAGCAGGAGGTGGATGTTATGGAAACAAGGGCAGACATTGGCTTGATCGGGCTGGCGGTCATGGGCCAGAACCTGGTGCTCAACATGGATGACCACGGATTCACGGTGGCTGTCTTCAACCGCACTGTGTCCAAAGTGGATGATTTCGTCAATGGCGGTGCCAAAGGCACAAAGGTGATCGGGACTCACTCCATTGAGGAATTGGTCAGCGTGCTCAAGCGACCCCGCCGGATTATGTTGCTGGTGAAGGCTGGCCAGGCTGTGGATGATTTCACTGAGCTGCTCATTCCTCACCTGGAGCCCGGTGACATAATCATTGACGGTGGCAATTCCAACTACCACGACACGATCCGCCGTGCCGAACACGTCGAGTCAGAGGGGCTGCTATACATCGGCACCGGTGTTTCCGGGGGTGAGGAGGGTGCCCGCCACGGGCCATCCATCATGCCCGGTGGGTCGCCGGAAGCCTGGCCACACGTGAAGCCCATTTTCCAGGCTGTTGCCGCCAAGGTCGAAGATGGCTCTCCTTGCTGTGACTGGGTGGGTGAGAACGGCGCAGGGCACTTCGTGAAGATGGTGCACAATGGCATTGAGTACGGTGACATGCAGCTTATCTGCGAGGCCTACCATATGATGAAGGAGGGCCTGGGCGTCAGTATCGAGGAGATGCACCGGGTCTTTGTCGAGTGGAACACCGGCAAACTCGACTCGTACCTAATCGAGATCACCCGTGACATCCTGGGTTTGAGGGGTGAGGATGGCCAGCCCGTAGTGGAGAAGATCCTGGACACAGCCGGGCAGAAGGGCACCGGCAAGTGGACGGCCATCTCGGCGCTGGACATGGGCATTCCGCTGACCCTGATCGGCGAGGCGGTATTCGCTCGCTTTCTGTCGGCGATCAAAGAGGAGCGGGTGGCAGCCTCCAAGGTGCTATCCGGCCCATCGTTCAAGTTCGACGGGGACGTTGAATCTTTCATAGACGACATCCAACAGGGGCTGTATGCTTCCAAGATCATGTCCTACACTCAGGGCTACATGCTCATGCGTGCCGCCGCCAGCGAGTACAACTGGAATCTCAACTATGGCGGGATCGCTCTTATGTGGCGCGGTGGATGCATCATTCGCTCGGTGTTCCTGGGTGACATCAAGGAGGCCTTTGAGCAAAACCCGGCGCTGAGCAACCTGCTGCTCGATCCCTATTTCAAGGAGGAGGTCGAGTCGGCGCAAGCTGCCTGGCGGCGTGTGGTTGCTATGGCGGCCCAAATGGGCGTGCCGGTGCCGGCTATGTCCAGCGCTCTGGCATTCTACGATGGCTATCGCCACGAGCGGCTGCCGGCCAACCTGCTCCAGGCTCAACGTGATTACTTCGGGGCTCACACTTACGAGCGGGTTGACAGGCCGCGCGGCGAGTTTTTCCACACGGACTGGACCGGCCAAGGAGGTGACGTGACTGCCAGCACGTATCAGGCCTAGTGAGCGAACGACCGGATCGATGTGTGGGTAACTTGTGGCTCTGTCGTTGACCCGCTGACTGGGGGTACTGCCGGTGGCGGGACTGTTGACGGGCAGTCACCGGACTATCTCACTCATTGGAGAGCAACATGACACAATCCAAGAACGTCGTTGTGGCGCAGTCGGGCGGACCGACGCCTGTCATCAATAACACGCTGCGGGGCATTGTCGAGACCTGCAAGGCGATGCCTGAT
The DNA here is from genome assembly GCA_030597485.1 of Anaerolineae bacterium. Lineage (GTDB taxonomy): Bacteria > Chloroflexota > Anaerolineae > 4572-78 > NAK82 > JAUVRU01. Next base: position 7,713 of record JAUVRU010000016.1, on the reverse strand, counting down.
CATTTTGGCACCGTCTACGCTGGCCGGCATGGCATTGAGGGGGTGCTTAGAGAAGAGCTGATCGACATGTCGGCTCAGGCAGACGAGGAGATCGCCCTGTTGAGCGTGACGCCGGCTGCCGGCAGCATCGGCACGTGCCGCTACAAGCTCAAGGCGGGCCAGGATGAAGACTTCGAGCGGGTCATCGAGGTCTTCAAGGCTCACCAGGTAGGGTATTTCTTCTACGTTGGGGGCAACGACTCGATGGATACAGCCAGCAAGATCGCCACCCTGGCTCACGAGCGGGGCCTGGACCTGGTGGCGACCGGCGGACCCAAGACCATCGACAATGACGTGGGTGACAGCGAATTCCAGCTGATAGACCACACCCCGGGGTATGGCAGTGTGGCTCGCTACTGGGCCTTGACAGTGCAGGGTGCCAATGAGGAGAACGCTGGTTCCTGTCCGGCCGACCCGGTGTTGGTAATGCAGGCAATGGGACGGAAGATAGGCTTCATTCCAGCTGCGGCTCGCCTGGCCGATCCTAACCGTGAGATGCCGCTGCAAATCTACATGCGGGAGTCTGGCCTGTCGCTAGAGCAGATGGCTGACATGGTCAACGGTGACCTGAAACGTCACGGCCGCTGTCTGGTAGTTGTCAGTGAGGGCTTCGACGTCGGCTCAGTGGGCGAGCGCAAAGACAGTTTCGGCCACACTCAATTCTCGTCCAGTGCCACCACGTGTGAGCAGATGGTGGTCAATTACCTGAATGAGGTGGGGCTGGCGGCCCGGGGCGCGGCACGGGGGAATGTGCCTGGCACGGACCAGCGTCACAACATGGTGTATGCTTCCACCGTGGATATGGAGGAAGCATACCGGTTGGGCCAAGAGGCGGTCCGGATCGCCGCGGAGGATGGCTCCGGCTACATGAGCACCATCCTGCGCGAGCCTGGCCCCGTCTATCGGGTCCGGTACGACAAAGTCCCATTGGAGCTGGTGGCCAATTCCGAGCGTACTTTCCCCAAGGATTGGATAAGCGACAACCGTATCGATGTGACCGACGATTTTGTTGCCTACGCTCGCCCGCTGATCGGTGAGAATTGGCCCACCATTCCTCTGGTGGATGGCCGGCAGCGCTTCGCGCGACTGGAACGTATCCTGGCAACCCGACAGTTGCCTGCCTACGTACCCCAGGGCCACCGAAGCTGAGGGCGTGAGCGGGGAGTGCTCTGATTGTATGTGGTGAGCGTGTTGCATCAGCTGGCCGACAACGGAAGACGTGGCAGGAAAAGGCAGTCGGGGGTGTTGTTGAATGACGCCCCCAACTGCTGTCAGGACGTGTTGCCAGCGTGAACGTGTTGTTGCTGGAGCCTTATTACACTGGCTCGCATGCCGCGTGGGCTGAAGGCTATTGCAGACACAGCCGCCACCACGTGGTCAACCTTTGCCTGCCTGGTCGCTTCTGGAAGTGGCGCATGCACGGGGGAGCGGTCACGCTAGCCCGCCAGTTCTTGGCAGAGGGATGGGAGCCGGATCTGATCCTGGCCACCGATATGCTGGACCTGACCACCTTCCTGGCTCTCACCCGTACTGTCACTTGCGGCGTGCCGTCGGCCCTCTACTTCCACGAGAATCAGCTGAGTTACCCCTGGTCTGATGATGATCGGGATGTGCTCAAGGGGCGAGACGTACACTACGGTTTCATCAACTATGCCAGCGCTATGGCGGCCGATGCTCTTTTCTTCAATTCGAGATACCACCTGGATTCGTTCTTCGGTGAGCTGCCCCGCTTGCTGAAGCATTTCCCCGATCACAACGAGCTGGATTCCGTGGAGACGCTGCGTGCCAGGAGCGAGGTCCTTCCGCTGGGACTGGACCTGCGGCGCCTTGACTCATTCCGACCCCGGCAACAGACCAGGCCTGCCAATTCGCCGCCGCTGATTCTGTGGAACCATCGCTGGGAATACGACAAGAATCCTGAGGATTTCTTCCGCGCCCTTTATGTTCTGGCCGACAGGGGTGTGGATTTCGGCCTGGTGATTCTGGGCGAGTCTTTTGGTCAGCAGCCGACTGAGTTCACCCAGGCCCAGCGGCGGCTGGGTGACCGCATTCGCCACATCGGCTACGTGCCGGCTTTCGCAGACTATGCTCGCTGGCTGTGGCAGGCTGATTTGTTGCCTGTCACCTCATATCACGATTTCTTTGGCGCCAGTGTGGTGGAGGGAATATGCGCTGGTTGCCGGCCGCTCCTTCCCCGGCGGTTGAGCTACCCGGAGTTGATTCCGGCGCAGTGTCACGATGCGTACCTCTACACCGACTTCGATGAGCTGGTGGATCGGTTGCAGGCAGCCATCGAAGACGATGTCCCCTTTGATCCGGCCCCCTTGCGGTCTGCCGTCTCCCGCTTTGACTGGCGTACGCTGGCTCCCGTGTACGACCGGCGCCTGGAGCACTTGAGGGGATAGCTGGCGGGACTGCTTGGCCTTCTGCCCACCCCACTCACCGCGCTAACGCGATTCTGCTGTATCGCTAACGCAATTCCAATGACTCGTTTGCGATCTTCTAACACGATGTTGGTACCATGGTGTCAGAGAAGCGTTGTAGGATTGTCTACGACCTGTGAAGTATTCAAAACCCAAAATCAACAGCAGGAGGGATCTACGATGCATAGTATGATACGATGGAGTCCGCTTGACGAGGCGCTTTCCTTGCGCCAGGCTATGGACCGCATGTTTGAAGAGACCTTCGTTCGACCTTCCCTTCGCAACGGGGGCGCAGAAGGCACTCGAGCGGCGGGACTGCCGATCGATCTCTACGAGACTGACGATGCACTGATTCTGAAGGCACGCCTGCCTGGCATGAATCCAGAGGACGTGGAAATCAGTGTGAACGGCGATAACCTGGTTATCAAGGCCGAGTTGGGCAGCGACGCGACACTGGATGATGCCGCGGACTGGACCTGGTACCGCCACGAGCTGTTCCATGGTGCGATGACACGCAGCATCACCCTGCACACGGTGGTTGAGGCAGACGAGGCTGAGGCGACCTTTCGCAACGGGGAACTCACTCTGGAGCTGCCCAAGGCAGAAGAAGCCAGGCCGCGCAGCATTAAAGTGAAGAGTGTTGGCTAGACGCCAGACTTCTCCCGGACCCAGCTACAATTTGGAATGGGGAAGATTCGGGAGTCACCTCTCCTTTGTCCTCTTCCTTGCTTCTTGCCGGACGAGGACACGAAGACAGGCGTTTCGGGGCGGATATCTGCATCACGGTGCCCCGGAATGCCGTTTCTTGGGTTCCTCATTGGACAAAGCGGTGTTCTAGGGTAAAATACATAAGTACAAGTCCCGCAGCATAGTGAAGAGAGGACTCGGGACGACGATGGAAATGGCAGGAAAGCGTCGCTGATAGGCGAGTGGGCTTCGGGCTGTGGGTGAAGTGAGCATCCCTGGATGCGAACGTCGCCTGTCGGTATCTGGGTCGTCTTGCTTCGCCATCCTGAACTGTCTGATCGTGGGGCGGGTTGATGGACAACCTGACTGTCTTCAACAATCGTTATCAGGTCCTGGCCAAGATCGGAGAGGGCGGCCTGGCCGAGGTGTATCGAGCGCAGGATGTGGCGCTGGGGCGGTTGGTGGCCGTGAAAGCGCTGCGATGCGAGTATGTCTTGGACCCCGCATTTCTAGGGCGGTTTCACCGTGAGGCACAGAGCGCTGCTGGCCTGACCCATCCCAACATTGTGGCTGTGTATGATTTCGGTCAGGATCAGGAGCGGCCCTACATTGTCATGGAATATGTGCCAGGCCGTGACTTGAGCGCTCTGTTACAGAAGGGGCCCGTATCGATAAAGCGAGCAGTGGACATATGTGTGCAGGTTTGTGCCGGCGTGGGGTATGCCCACAAATCTGGACTGGTGCACGGCGATCTCAAACCAGGCAACATTCTCGTCGCCCCGGACAGGCGGGTCAAGGTTGTGGACTTCGGGCTGGCTCGGGCGCTGGGCGAGTCCGCTATGGATGAAGATGGTGCGCTGGTCTGGGGGACGCCAGCCTATTTCTCCCCGGAGCAGGCAGTGGGGGGACAGGTGTCGCAGGCCACGGACGTGTATGCGATCGGCGTGATCCTGTATGAGATGCTGGTCGGTCGGCTTCCGTTTAGCGGTTCTGACAGCGAACTGGCCCAGAGACATCTGTACGACAGGGCTGTGCCTGTCAATCAGGTCAACCCTCGCGTGCCGTCCCATCTGGCTCGCATCGTTGACGCGGCACTGGCGAAACAGCCGGAGGAACGGTTTGCCACTGCCAATGAGATGGGCCAGGCCCTGGCGGTCTTTCGACGGCGAGCAGAAGGACAGACCGGGTACGGCGAACCGGTCACTCCAGTCAGGACAGGCGGTGTAGACTGGGTTGCTGTGGTGTTGGGGCTGCTGGTGCTGATTGCGATACTGGGGCTGGTGCCTTTGTGGGTGGCCGTGTATCGAGGGTATGCACGTCCCCTGGCCCCGTCGGCACCGACTGCGACCGTCGCTGTATCTCCCGGACAGGTGCGCGTGCCGGACATCATTGGCATGGAAGTGGAGGATGGCCGTCGCGTGTTGGCGGGTGAAGGCCTGAATCTGGAGGTGATCGATCAGTCTTCCCATCCCACCGTGCCCGCATTCTCCATTGTTGAGCAGACGGTGCGAGCAGGGATGCCGGTGGAGATGGGCGCGACTGTAGGTGTCGTCGTCAGCCAGGGGCCACAGCTGGTGGAAGTGCCGGCGATGGTTGGCAGGTCGCTGGGAGAAGCTCAATCTCAGATGCATGCTGTTGACCTGCCTGTGGAGATTGAACGGGCCTGGAGCGAACAACCGCCCGGCACAGTGATTGACCAAGATCCACCGGGTGGCTCGTTGGTCCGAAGCCGCAGCCTGGTGGTGCTGACTGTCAGCAGTGGGACGCAGGTGCCAGTGGGTGCCCGCCTGGGGAACAGTATATTGCTGGTGACGTATGAGTTGCCTCGCCTGATTTACGATCCCGGCGATTCGCTGCCTATCACGTTTGTTTGGCAAGCTATCGCTTCGCCTGGCGAAGGGTATATGGTGTTCTTGCATCTCACGCGTGCTGATGGCAGCGTTGTGACTCAGCAGGACGGGCTGCCAGTCGGTGGAACCCAGCCCACGGACACCTGGTCGCCGGGCACCCAGATAATCGATGCTCGCCATCTGGCCATTCCGGCGGATACGCCACCAGGTGAGTACTGGCTGCGAGTGGGACTGTACAATGATGCTGGGCGGTTGCCGGTGACGGATCCGGGCCAGGTTGCTGCTGTCGATGATGCTCTGGTGCTGGGATCCATCTGGGTGGACTAAGCTACCGGCGTCGGGGATGCGTGTGCGCTGGGTTCTCGGTACGACGGCTGGCTGTGTTGACCGTCCGGGCACGTGGGTGGAGGTTGTCTTCGTGGGAGGACTGAGAGTGAGGATAGGGTGTGTTGCTTGCTGTTGGGCTCCTCAACCGGCTGGAGAGTGGTCTGGGAACTGGTTGGGGGGGGCTGTGATTCTGACGCAGGCCCAATTCTGGTGTAGCACTGGCAGAGTCGGGGCCTCTGTAGTATAATTCGGGTAGAATGTAGCGGGAGGGAATGCAGTGAGTTCAGGGTGGCTGCGAAATGGGCTGGTGTATCTTTTGATCATGGTGGCTATCGCTGCTTTGGTCTTCAGTGTTTTTTCAGGTTCTCGTAAGAATCCGGAAGTTGACATAACGCAACTGGCAGCGGACCTCAAGAAGGGTACGGTGAGCACGATCAGCGTGCAGGGAGATATCTTGACCATCGAATACCGCGACGATGGAACGCCGTCCAGCACATCACGCAAGGAGCCTGATGCCACGTTGCTTGAGACGTTCGGAGACCTTGGTGTCACCAGCGAGCATCTGAGAAACGTGGGGATTGAAGTGGAGTCGCCAGGAGCGTGGGGCAATTGGGCTGGACTGCTGATCACGATTGTCCCCTTAGCACTGTTTGGGGCCCTGCTGTTTTTCATGGTCCGGCAGGCTCAGGGGACCAACAATCAGGCGCTCAGTTTCGGCAAGAGCCGGGCACGCGTGTTTACCGGTGAGAACCCGACCGTCACCTTCGACGATGTGGCCGGGGTGGACGAGGCAAAATTTGAGCTATCGGAGGTGGTTGAGTTCTTGTGTGAACCGGAGAAGTTCATCTCATTGGGCGCCCGCATTCCCAAGGGCGTGTTGATGGTGGGGCCGCCGGGTTCGGGCAAGACCCTGATGGCCAAAGCGGTCTCAGGCGAGGCGGGGGTGCCCTTCTTCAGCATTTCGGGCAGCGAGTTTGTGGAGATGTTTGTGGGCGTGGGCGCCAGTCGGGTGCGGGACCTGTTTGAACAGGCCAAGCGCAGCAGTCCGTGCATCGTGTTTGTGGACGAGATAGACGCGGTGGGGCGGCACCGGGGAGCCGGGTTGGGGGGCAGCCACGACGAGCGGGAGCAGACCCTGAACCAGATACTGGTGGAGATGGACGGGTTTGACACCGACACCAATCTGATCGTGATGGCGGCCACCAACCGGCCGGACATTCTGGACCCGGCGCTGTTGCGACCGGGACGCTTTGACCGGCGGGTTGTGCTCGATCGCCCCGACCGGGTGGGCCGTGAGCAGATCCTGGAGGTTCACGTCCGCGGCAAGCCCATCGGCCCCGACGTGGACCTGAACAAGATCTCCCAGCAGACACCCGGCTTCGTGGGCGCCGACATCGAGAACCTGGTGAACGAAGCAGCCATCCTGGCCGCCCGTCGCAACAAGGACATCATTGAGATGGACGACTTTCAGGAATCGATTGAAAAGGTCATCGCCGGGCCGGAACGCAAGAGCCGGGTCATCACCGACGAGGAGAAGCAGGTCATTGCCTATCACGAGGCCGGCCACGCCCTGGTGATGAAGATGTTGTCGGAGTGTGATCCCGTGCACAAGGTGTCCATTGTGGCCCGGGGCCTGGCGAGCGGATATACCATGGCCCTCCCCGACGAGGACCGTCACCTGGAACATCGCAACAAGTTCAAGGCGGACATGGCGGCCTTGTTGGGCGGCCGGGCGGCCGAAGAGATCACCTTCCACGACATAACCACCGGCGCCAGCAATGACCTACTACGCACCACCAATCTGGCGCGGGCGATGGTCACTCAGTATGGCATGAGCGACGGACTGGGGCCAATCACCTTCGGTGAGAAAGAGGAGCTGATCTTTCTGGGTCGGCAGATTGGAGAGCAACGCAACTACAGCGAGGAGATTGCCCGTCAGATCGACCGAGAGGTACGCAAGCTGGTTGAGGAAGCCTACGACACCGCCAGGCAGGTCATCCTCGCCCACCGTGACAAATTGGTGGAGATTGCCGAGCGGCTGACACGCGAAGAGACCATCGACGCAGCCGCTTTCAACGCCATGTTTGCCTGATCCAGAGCATACTCCCTCCTTTCACCTGCCAGTGACCACCTGTCTGGCTCTCCAGGACGAATCCCCGTGAGGAAGCAGCATGTATCTGCGGTAATCTGCGTCCTGTTGGAACCATGTACGCTGAGTGTCAGGTGGCAAGAAAGGCTATCCGACACGAACAACCAAACTGCGGAGGGGTGAGGGATGGGACGTGTGTGGCGCGTTGTGAGGCTGACCGTGGGGGACCTGGGGGAGGAGGTCTTCTGGCTCATCGCCTTGAACATATTGTGGTGTATACTGGCGGTGCTGGTGTTGC
>JAUVRU010000350.1 GCA_030597485.1 Anaerolineae bacterium | reverse complement strand
CGAGATCGTGGAGCATGTGCGGCACGTCTGCCAGGGGTTTGAGTTCAGTGACGACACATTGGCGATCAAGGCTATCGAAGAGGTCGGTCCCGCGCCGGGCAATTTCATGGATCACGATACGACCGTCAGCAATTTCCGTGCCGCAACCTGGTATCCCGACCTGTTCGATCACAGCACCCTGCGCCAGTGGCAGGATAGAGGCTCCCCCGATATCATCGGTCAGGCCCGGCAGATCGCCAGGAAACATATCGCCGGGCAGTGCTACGTGCTGGACGCCCACAGACGGCACGACCTGGAGGTTATCTACCAACGGGCCGGGCAGGACTGTGAGTGAAAGGGGTGTAGTGAACCCCTGTACATGCTGCGAAAAAAGCCAAGCGGTAGGGGCGATCCCTTGTGGTCGCCCGTACGGGGTGACGGCGGACAACATGTCCATACACATCAAGCTAATATACCATGCAAGTTAGCGCGTAGGTTCGTATTGGCCGCTATGTGAGGGCACTCGCTGTCCGCTCGCTGGCCGCAACCGCCCGGAAATGAACTTTCCGGGCTACGAAACAGTGCCGGATCAATCCGGTTTGGCCGGTTTCAGCCCCATGTATGATGTAGGGCGGACTGGCAGTCCGCCCTACGGCCGGTCGGATCCGCAAAAGGCAATGCGCCTCGGCTCACCTCATCGCCCCGCAGGGGTGTGAGTGGCAATCAGTATCGTTTTGCATAAGTTTTCGGAGAGGAGACTGGAGTATGGTCCAGCTGGACATCGATCACAATGAGATCGAACAACGGAAGCAATTCTACCGGGACGTGTTTGATTACCGGCCGGTTGACCACCTTCCGGTCTTCATATGGATGATGGGTTTCGAGGGTTCCAGTGGGTACACCCTTCGGGAAGAGCTGGAAAGCACCGAGATCCAGTTCCAGGTCAACGTGGAGACGATTAGGAAATCCCTGGCACTGATCCCGGATGACTATATCCCCACCGTCAGGGTGACTCAAGGCTATATGACCATCGCCACCATGTTTGGCATGGAGATGTACTGGAGCGATGATCCCGATCAGCCACCGGGCACCGGAGGGCACATCATAAGCGATCTGGAGCAGGTCTACAGTCTGAGACGGCCCACCATGGATGACGGCATCATGCCGGAGAACATCCGACGGTTACGCTATCATGCTGAAAACCTGCCCCCCGACGTCTGCTTGACCGGCATCGACAATGGTGGGCCGCTGAACAACCTCAAAGACCTGCTGGAGACGGACCTGCTGTATACCGGCTTCTACGACAATCCCGAGGCCATGCATTACCTGTTGGACATGGTCACCGATGTGCAGCTCGAGCTGTGCCATACGCTGGTGGAAACTGTGGGAGACATCAACCGCTTCGCCGGCATTGACTTTGACCCGCTCTGGCACCCGGAGAAGTACAAGAGCTTCTGCAGTGATGACGTGTGCGCCACCATTGGGCCTGACCTGTTCCAGGAGTTCAGCATCCCGTACAACAACCGCATCTACGAACCGTGGGGCTGCGGTGGTTTCCACAACTGCGGACCCAATCCCTGCAAACATCTGTACCTGGCGCACGGCCCCAAGATGAAGTATCTAAACTGCTCCTATCGATACAGTCACCAGGAGTTCCCCGAGTTTCGAGAGATCTTTGCCGGCTGGGGGCTCGTGGAGCCAATGTTTGACAATGGCGAGACAGCGGAAGAGATGTTGGCCGGCTATCGCTACACCATGGAGAGTCTGGCGCCCGACACGTTGGCGATTCCCTATTGCATCGTGGACAGCACCTGGTCGGACAGCGACATCACGGGTTTCTATTGGGACATGCGCAAGATCGCGGAAGAGTATGCCAGCAACATGAACTGGGCTACGCATCAGGTTAATGGCTGAGGTAACCGAGGCCCCTCCACCTGGAAGTCTGTGCCAGACGGTATTGACTACCCCTTGCGCCACTGCGAGGCGATGAAATGAGCCGAGGCACATTCCCTCTTGCGGATCCGACCTGCCGTAGGGCGGACTGACAGTCCGCCCTACATCATACATGGGGCTGAAACCGGCCAAGCCGGATTGATCCGGCGCTGTCTCGTAGCCCGGAAACCTTCATTTCCGGGCGGCTGCCGCCAGAGATCTCCGCCATGAGACTAATCCTGAAAACGTGGTACGCACGCCAGCACGAAATGCCTCTTGACGAAATGGCGGACCTATGATATCATACCGATGAGCTGTAACAGGATGTGGCGTGCCACCCGGTCAGCTGAACACCTGGTGTCGGACCCTTCCCCCCAAGACCCACCGTCGGCCATAGCAATAGAGCAACCGGCTGATACACATCCAACACGCTGCCAGGAGGACTTGTCTGCAACATGGGTGAAGTCATCGTTCATCTGGAGAATCTGAAGAAACATTTCGGTGACGTGGTGGCTGTTGACGATATGAACCTGGAGGTCGAGGAGGGTGAATTCGTCACCCTGTTGGGTCCCAGCGGTTGCGGCAAGACCACCACCCTGAGGATGATCGCCGGCCTGGAGATGCCCACCTCCGGGTCCGTTTACCTGGAAGGGCAGGACGTCACCTACACGGCTCCCGAGAGGCGCCCGGTGAACATGGTGTTCCAGGCCTACGCCCTGTTTCCCCACATGACCATCGCCGAGAACATTGCGTTTGGGCCTATGATCAAGAAGTGGCCCAAGGATGAGATCGAGCAGGGCGTCGAGGAAATGCTGAGGATTGTCCGCCTGGAGGGTTACGGTACCCGCAAGCCCGATCAGTTGAGTGGCGGTCAGGCTCAACGGGTGGCGTTGGCGCGGGCTATGATCAACCGTCCCAAGGTTCTGCTACTGGATGAGCCGCTGGGTGCCCTCGACCTCAAGTTGCGCAAGGCAATGCAGCTGGAGCTGAGAGGTATCCACGAGCGTCTGGGCGTGACGTTCGTGTACGTTACCCACGACCAGGAAGAAGCCATGGTGATGTCCGACCGCATCGTCTTGATGAATGAGGGAGAGATTGTGCAGATTGGCAGCCCAACTGAGATATACAACTCTCCAAAAACCGAGTTTGCCTCGCGGTTCATTGGTGAGGCCAACCTGCTGCATGGAGAGATTAGAGGGGTCACAGAGAACCATGTTGAGGTTGAGGTGGATGGCCTGGTACTCTTTGCTCCCGTGAGGCCGTCTCTGTCCCCGGGCCAGAAGTCAATCGTGTCCATACGTCCAGAACGGGTGACCCTTTTCGCCAGCAAAGACGAGATCCCCGCCACGTGGCAAAACGTCTTTCAGGGGACTGTAGAAAGCACTATCTTTGTTGGCCCGATTGCGCGCTATCACATTCGTTTGAGCAATGGCCAGCTTCTCCTGGTCGAACGAGCGACGACTGATGGCGTGCTCAGCTACCATCCCAGCGACCAGATGTTCGTGGGATGGGAAAGCACAAGCAATGTCGTTCTGGCCGCTTAGCGCCGGGCCAGACCAGCGTCCAGGTTGACGAGAGAGGAGGTGGTCAAATCCGCCAACGTTCTTCTGCCAGCCAATGTGACTGATTTTTCATGGTGTTCATCTAGTAGAGGAGGCTAAGAATGTCAGCACGATTGAAAATGAATCGCCGGACTTTCCTGCAAGGGTCGGCCGTAGTCGGTGCCGGGCTGGTCGCCGCCCAGTGCGCGCCCTTCGGGGCGCCACAAGGCAAACTCAAGGGCGGTACCATCAACTACCTGGGCTGGGAAGGCTACGATTACGAGGG
>JAUVRU010000508.1 GCA_030597485.1 Anaerolineae bacterium | reverse complement strand
ATGCGGCCGCTAGTCGGGAGGGCCATGGTGGAACGGCGGAAGCACTATCTGCAGGCAGAGCTGGACGCAGCGCGACCGGCTGGCCGGGAGCTAATCGAAGCCTATTACCTGCCCAAGCGGCCATCGCGTGCGCAAGCGTTCGAGCTAGTGCATCAAGGGGGGCCGTTCGGCTACCTGTCCGCCAAGCGGGAGAGAGGGACGTACGCGTTGAGCCTCTCTACGCTGCCTGAATGGTGGGGGCACGAGCTGGAGGTAGCATTGGCCACAGCCTTGCCCACTACCGCTGCGCGGGCAAGCGAAGCTGACGTGCGATTGCGCTTGGACAGCACTCCCCATGCTAACGCCGTGGCCGAATCACTCACCGCTCTGGGACTAGAGCGGACATTGGCCGACCCAGAGATCTGGTTCAAAGCATTGGATGGATAGGAACGATCAACGGATGAAGGCCGCTGAGCAGAATAGCTCCCCGTTTTGCCCATCCGAAGACCGATTCATGAAAAAACTGTCATCAGTGAACACCGCTGAAAGTGTAATTGGGGACTTGACATTGCCACCAAGTGGTGCTATAATGAATTGTAGATGTACGCTTTGGGCTCTGTAGAGATGGAGTCAGACTCTTGATTGCCTGCTGAAGCACAATCTCAAACAATCAGGTCCCCAGATTCCGGCAGACATCAACAGTCACGAACCTCGTTCCGAATTCATCAGCAAGGAAAAGGAGAGAGAAGTCATGAACAAATCTTCACTGATCCAACGTCGTGTCCTGTCTACGGTCGCGGTGTTGGGGATGCTGGTCGCGTCTCTCGTAATGGCGGGAAGCGTGGCCGCCGAAGGAGCGCCGTTCAACACGGTACCAGGCTACCCGCTGGAAGGGTGCTACGGCGTGGTGACGGCGGGAACCGGCATGTGGGATGGCACCGGGAACATCACCGTTGACGTACCTGGTCCCGTGGTGGACGCCTTCCTCTGGTGGGCGGGTGCCGACTGGGGAGGTGCCGACGGATTGATCATCAATGGCACCCCTGTCGTGGGTACACTGATTGACAGCACGCCCACCCTCATTCCTAATCCCGACTGGTATCTCTGGCAAGCCAATGTGAGCGGCTTTGTCGGAGAGGGAGCTAACACGCTCGCCATCTCGGGTTGGGAGAACGTTGATCCTCGTTGGTCATGGCGCAACGGCGCCACACTAGCTGTGGTCTACGAGCGAGATCCCGCCTGCCTCGACCCCGTCGAGATTCAGCTCTACGAAGGGCTGGACTGGTTCTGGTACTATAGCCAGACGCAATTCGCTTCCGAAGTGGAAGCCTACTTCTTCGAGCCAGCGCCCTTCGACCGCACCTTCAGCGTGACATTCAGCTATGCTGGCGCGGATTCTGAGATGCCCGACTGCCGCGACGGGACGATTTGGTACGCCAGCGGCACAGGAGCCGCTCCTGCACAATTGCTGGAGAAGGTGTGGCCCAGCACGTACGGTGTCAACGGCGGCCAGTTGGTGGTCGACGCTGCTTTCTCGCCCTCGCCTCCCTGCACGCCAGCCTTCTATCCGCCGGCAACAAACCTGGAGGGTGGCTTCATTGACAGCGAGTGGTCCGTGGCCACGCTGGACGTCACCGTGCCTGCTGGCGCAGAGTGGATCGCCTTCCAGATGGAATCGGAAGAGTTCCGCGATGGCGCGCTGGTCGAAGGCGAAAGCGGGAGCTGGGTCGGCAATGTGCTGGAAGTCCCCTTGCCCACCCCCGATGTCACGGTGACCAAGGATGATGGCGTGAGGTCCGCTGAGCCGGGTGACACGCTTACCTATCTCATCAACTATGCCAACATAGGCGATCGCTATGCCAACGACGTGGTGATCGTGGACACCATCCCGGAGCGCACTTCCTACGTAGATTGCTACATCCCCTTTGGAACCTGCAACGAAGCGGGTGGCGTGGTGACCTTCGAGTTGGGCACCGTGGATGCTGGTGCCAGCGGCACAGTGCAAGTGACGGTGGAACTGGATCCCATCTACCCCTGCGGTGATACTCCGATCACCAACGAGGTCACCATCTCCACATCCACGCCCGGGGACGACACGAGCAACAATGCTGACGAAGACACGGACATCGTCACGGCCTACGTAACGGTGGACATCGAGAAGAGCGCTGCACCGGAGCCGGTGGAGGCAGGCGATCCGCTCACCTACGCCATGGACTGGGCAATAGGTGGCAATTGCTGGGCCGAGAACACCACCATCACTGACGCTGTACCGCCACTCACCAGCTTCGTGAGCTGCGAGCCGGCGGCAATCTGCTCCGAAAGCGGTGGCATGGTGACCTGGGACCTGGGCACCATCACACCTACCGATAACGGCACCATCACTCTCGCAGTAGATGTAGATACGTGCCTGCCTAACGGGCAACTCATTGACAACACCGCCCTCATCTCCGAGGCCAGCGGTGAGACCGATGAGAGCACGGTGACCAGCACTGTGCAGTCGGAGCACGAACTGGACATTGACAAGGTCGGCGACCCGAAGCCAGTGATGAAGAACGATCCTCTGACCTACACCATCCTCTGGGAGATCACGGGCAACGAGCCGGCGCCCAATGTGATCATCACCGATCTTGTGCCCGACGGCACGACGTTCGACAGCGCCACGGGTGGGGGTGTGCATGACCCGGCAACCAACGTGGTGACCTGGAACCTTGGTGACTTCTGCCCGCCAGCCAACGGTAGCGTGAGCTTCATGGTCATCGTGGATCGCGATCTGGTGGACCCTGCGGAGATCAGCAACACTGCGGTCATCTCCGATGACGATCCCGGAACCGACCCTGCCGAGGATCAGGAT
>JAUVRU010000065.1 GCA_030597485.1 Anaerolineae bacterium | reverse complement strand
GAGCCATTGATGCCTGGCACGCTCACCAGCCGCAGTTGGACTGTGCTGTCTTGCAGGCCCGACATTATCTCGTGCCAGCTCATTCCCTCGATAAGGCCTACAGCAGTGGCCCGCTGGGCTGTGTGGACACTATGACGACCCAACAGGGGCACTTTCACGTGGATGACGTCCTCTTTGTGATGGAGCACAAAACGAACACCTTCCATCCCCTCGCTCACAACATCACTGGCCCACAGGTCTGCCTCTGGTGTCAGCCCATAGCTGAAGACCTGTGCTACTGTCTGTTGTGCCATCTCCCGTACCCAAGGGTCGTCATAGTTCAACAGCGCTATCCCATCCGGCGGGAGCGCCCGCACCAGCTCCGCTTTTGCCTGCGCGACGCGCTCGATGGTGCCCAGCCTCTCGAGATGCGTGGGTCCCACGTTCGTTACCACCCCCACCTGTGGCCGGGCAATCGCACACAGGTGCTCGATTTCCCCCAGATCGTACATGCCCATTTCAAGCACCACCCGCTGGTGAGACGAATCCAGGTGCAGCAACGTCAACGGCAGACCAATCTCGTTGTTCAGGTTACCCGGGTTCTTAAGGGTGTCATACCGCCGGCGCAACACTGCCCACGTCAGTTCTTTGGTCGTGCTTTTGCCCACGCTGCCGGTGATCGCCACCACTCGTGTATCGAAACGCTCACGCCAATAGGCGGCCAACCGCTGCATTCCGTCCAGACTGTCCGTTACCTTGATGCAGATGGGCAGATCAAGAGCGGATTCCGGCCGCAAGTCGGAGATTCCCTGTTTCACTCTCTCAACGTCGATGACCCCCCAATCGGTGCTCGGGGTGCGGTGCACCAAAGCGGCAACGGCGCCCCGATCGAAGGCATCGGCAACGAAATCATGCCCATCACATCGCTCCCCAGGTAGCGCCACGAACAGCGATCCCGGGACCGCTTCGCGCGAGTCGATGACGACCCGCCTGACGGCGGTACCGCCCATCGGCCACTCCGCTGGCAGGCCATATCCGCTTAAACCTGCAATTACGTCAGTAAGTGTCAACATTTTCCGGTGAACCAATGAACCTTCCACTGATAGTCAGTGACAGCCTCGCCCCGCACCCTAGTGAACCGCCGGGCCAACCTGTTGATTGGCGATGATCTCACGCCGCACGTGATCGGGCGGCACGTCGAACAGAATCACTAATTGCTGCGCAATGCGCGCAAAAACAGGCGCGGCCACCTTCCCTCCCCAGGGCGATGTTTGTGGCTTATTGATGACAACCAATATCACAAAGGCGGGATCATCAGCCGGCAGGTACCCGACAAACGAAGCAATGGTATGGGTAGGATGATAACCGCCAGGCACAGGTATTTCTGCCGTCCCCGACTTGCCAGCCACCCGGTAACCGGGCACCTGAGCCAGTGTGGTCTCCTCATCCACCGCCGCTGTCATCATCCTGGTCAGGGTACGCGCCGTTTGGACGGAGACAACCTGACGCACCGTCTGGGGCTGCATCCAGCGGATGTGGTCGTCCTCGGCCATTCGATGTACCTCTCGGGGATCTATCCAATGAGCATCGTCGCGCTCAACAATCTGGTGTACCACATAGGGCCTCATCAGCAGTCCATCGTTGGCGATAGCGGCTACTGCCACCGTCATCTGTAGTGGCGTGACTGCAACGCCCTGACCGAAACTGTTGGTGCCTAGATCGCTTTCATACCAATCGGGGTCCCCAGGGGACTTGAGCACGCCGGGCCTCTCGCCATAAATGTCCACGCCGCAGAGGCTTCCAAAGCCAAACCGCTGCACGTGGCTGTAAAACCTCTCGCTGCCCATCATCACTGCGATCTGAGCGGACCCCACATTGAGTGATTTGCCCAACACAGTAGTCATGTCTACCGTGCCGTGAGGCTGCCGATCCCAATTGTAGATGGTACGACCACCCACCTCTATGGCCCCCGAATCGTAGATGGTGGAATCCGGAGTGATGACGCCTGATTCGATCCCGGCCGCCAGGGTAACAACCTTGAAGACCGATCCCGGCTCGTACTGCTCGCTTACCGCCGGATTGGAGAACAGATGGGGGTCGGTCTCAAAGACATCAGCGAAATAATTGGGATCATATGTGGGCCAACCCGCCATAGCCAGAATAGCACCTGTTCTGGGCTGAATCACCACTACCGTACCGCCCTCTGCACCGGATTCATCCACCGCCCTTTTCAATTCTCCCTCGACAATGTATTGAGCGGTTCGCTCGATGGTAAGATACAAATCTCTACCGTCACTGGGAGGGGTGTATTGACCAGGGCCGACCGGAAGCGCATTCCCCTCGGGGTCACGCTCAGCCCGATGCTCACCAGCCAGGCCCTGCAGCACCACGTGATAGTAGCGCTCCACGCCATAGTACCCCTCAAACCCAGCTTTATGGCTGTTGACGAAACCGAGCACGTGGGCCGCCAGCGAGCCAGCAGGATACACGCGGAAGGGGAAGGCTTGCACTGTTATGCCATTGATGTCCATTTCGCCAATCGCCTCACCCTGCGATTGCGGCAGGTCGGTAGCCAGCGGTATCCAGCCGGCGTTGCCATCCAGTATGTCTACCAGCTGATCACGGTCCTTACCTAACAAGGAAGAGAGGCGGTCGGCAGCTTCGAGACGATCTTTCTCTCTCATCGAGCGTGGTGAAGCCGACACATCGTATGTCACCGTATCGATCGCCAACAGGAAACCCTTGTGGTCGTAAATCGCACCTCGTCGAGGTCTGATGAAGGTGGCTTCCCGCCCCTGATGTTCTCGCTCAGCATAGGCCAGCAAGCCTTGCCGCTCAAACACCTGCCACCGAAACATCTGGGCAACCAGAATCAGGATGGCTGCAGACAGAACCGCCATCAAGGTAATGATACGTAAACGCGTTTTCGAACTGACAGCCATGGGAAACACCGTCTCCCCACAACAACCACTCAACTGTATGTCTACGGATTTCCTTCTACTCGGCTGGCCCGCAGGTTGGTCGCACCCTCACCAGGATAATCCGGCACTGACAGATAGAGCGACGTAGCCGGCGGAGCAAACCCAATCTGGCTTGCCCGCTGCTCGATCCGATCGAGGGATTCATACTCCGCGATCTGCACCTCTATCTTGGCAACCTGCTGGTTCAGCCCAGTCATCTCTTGCCGATACTCCTCAATCTGCAGATTGACGGTGGCCGCCGATTTTGCCTGAGTTAGATAGAGCCAGCCCACCAGGCTGAAGACAAAGAGAACCAGCAGCATACCCAGTGCGTCTTTCCGCTCAATACGCCAGACAATGTGACGGGCCAGAGAACCAGGGCGCAGCAACGTCTGGACGGGGTGGGTTGTCTGTGTGGTCATCTTTTCATGTCTCCTTGCGCTCAGCAATTCGCAATTTCGCGCTGCGCGCCCTGGGATTCGCCGCAATTTCGCGGGAACTGGCAATGATCGGTTTTCGTGTTATAATCTGTAATGTAGATTGATGATTGCAGGTACAAACCGGTTGTTCAGGTCCACAAATACAGTCTCTGGATTCCCTACGGACGAAATTCTTGACAATGCGATCCTCCAGAGAGTGAAAGCTTATGACTGCCAATCGTCCGCCGACAGCCAACAGGCTGACAGCAGCCGGCAAGGCACGAGATAGCATGCTCAACTCATCGTTGACGGCGATACGCAACGCCTGAAAGGTGCGGGTAGCGGGGTGAATCTTGGTTCCCCGGCGTCCGCCCACGGCGCGAGCGACCACGTCGGCCAGCTGGGTGGTAGTGTGTATTGGCCTGGCCGCCACAACCGCGCGAGCAATTGCCCGGCTGCGCCGCTCTTCGCCAAAACGATAGAGCAGGTCGGCTAATTCGTATTGAGATAGATTGTTAACCAAGTGGGTTGCGGCAGTGGAACTGCTAGGATCATACCGCATGTCGAGGGGATCTTCGGTTTGAAAAGAGAACCCGCGTCCCGGCGCTTCCAATTGCGCCGACGAAAGCCCCAGGTCGAGAAGTACCCCGTGCACTGGGGCGAATTGGTGGCTGCTCGCGATGGCAACCATCTCAGAGAAATTGGCCTTGACGAAGTGAATGCGATTGCTATAGGCAGCCACTCGCTGGCGGGCCAAGGCCAGTGCTGCTGGATCAACGTCCAAGGCCAGTATCTGACCGTCAGGTGCGATAGCTTCCAGGATGGCTTGGGTGTGGCCGCCAGCCCCAACCGTACCGTCAATGAAGCGTTGACCCGGGTGGGGATTGAGCCCTGTCAACACCTCCTTGAGCAAGACAGGAATATGTGGAGCCCCACCCAACAACGTCAGATACCAAACTCATTCAGTTGTTCACCGACCAGCTCAGAATCTACTTGAGCCGTCGTCTCGGTCAGGCGATCCGGGTTCCAGACTTCCAACCTATCGTACAGGCCGATGATAACAGCTTCACCGTCGAGCGCGGCATAGTCTCGCAACACTTGCGGGATCAACACTCGACCTTGGCGGTCTGGAATGGAGTCGGTAGCGTTTTGAACGAGATGTCGACGGACATTGCGTTGTTTGACAGGGAGGCTGGCAATACGTTCGGCAAATGGCTCCCATACGGAACGAGGGTAGACAGTAAGGCATGCATCTATGGCCTTCGTCACCACTACCCCCCCCGCCAGCACCTCGCGAAACTTGGCTGGAAGGGTAAGGCGCCCCTTGTCGTCCAAGCTGTGGGTAAACTCGCCAAGAAACATCTCGAGCCGTCTCTCCCCATTCACAGTGAATTTCACACCCGAACATCTGTTCTATTCCCCACTTGTCACCACAACTCCCCATCGACACCCACATTATATCCCATTTCCCCCATTCTGTCAACCTGTTGGCCCCCTTTTCCAGATTATGTATGGTTCGCCCTGACGGGTCCTCCACAGATGATACCCGATATGTAGTATGATCTCATCGCATGCCCCCCAAGGTATTGGGCCACTACCAGAAGAATAGGCTCGTTTAGAGAAACCTTAAAATTTCTGAATTTGGTATTTCTGGCATTAGATTCAGCCCTTCATGGGGCCATAATGCACTAATCGCCCCACTCAGAGACTAACATTGCCTCACGTGATTGGGTGGAGTGAGCATCCTCAGATACGAACATCGCCTGGTGGCAACATCTTGAGGGCTTCCCAGGCACACCAGAACTACTTCGAATCCCCTACCCCTGATTCCTTTGCCCGCCAATTGGAAGTAGGGTATAATGCCATGCTTTTGTTGGGGTATGCCTTTCTGGCAGCCCTCACTGGTAAGGAGCTGCGCTTGTGACCAAGGTACTGATTACCGGGATTACGGGGTTCGCGGGGGGGCATCTGGCTGCTCACTTGCTGGCGCATAGCAATGCTGAAGTGCATGGCATAGCACTGGACACAGGCTACGGACTGGACTTCCTCGACAGTCCAGTCTCCATGGTCATCGCCGACCTGCAGGACCCCCAGGTCGTGGACGATGTGCTGACTGCCGTCTCACCGGATCATATCTACCACCTGGCTGCGCAGGCCAACGTGCCGGCTGCCTGGCGAGACCCGTGGGGCACCTTTCAGAATAATGTACGGCCCGAGCTCAACATCTTGCAGGTCATAACACGGCAACAGATGACAACCCGACTGTTAGTGGTGGCCTCCAACGAGGTGTACGGTGTGGTACCGCCTGAGAGCCTCCCGGTGAGCGAAGATGCCCCGCTGCGACCCAACAATCCGTACGGTGTCAGCAAAGTGGCACAAGATTTGCTGGCATTCCAGTATCACCTCAGTCACGGCGTAGACGTGATTCGGGTGCGGGCTTTCAACCACCTGGGCCCCCGTCAGAGCCCCCAATTCGTGGCCGCCAGCTTCGCTCGACAGATTGCCGAGGCCGAAGCCGATATGCGTCAGCCAGTGATATATGTTGGCAACCTGCAGGCACAGCGCGATTTCACCGACGTGGTAGACGTTGTCTGTGCCTACGCTCAGTTGATGGAGAGGGGCAACGCCGGCATGGCCTACAACGTCGGCTCAGGCCAAGCCAGGTCAGTCAGGGACTTGCTCGACACACTGTTGGCTATGAGCCCCCTACCGCTGAGGGTGGAGCAAGATGACGCTCGTACCCGGCCCACAGATTGCCCGGTTGTCGTCGCCGACATCACCCGCCTTGAGGCTGCCACCGGCTGGAAACCAACCATTCC
Organism: Anaerolineae bacterium; assembly: GCA_030597485.1. Classification (GTDB taxonomy): domain Bacteria; phylum Chloroflexota; class Anaerolineae; order 4572-78; family NAK82; genus JAUVRU01. Next base: position 1,742 of record JAUVRU010000065.1, on the reverse strand, counting down.
CTTCGAGGAGAGCCTACGTCGGGTGCTGGCATACTGGCGTCAGGTGACACTTCAGCCAGGGTACGCCCCTGCTCATGAACAGAAGACGCTGTAGAAGGAGGCCTGCCAGCCGATGACTTCGAAGAAGGCACTGATCACAGGTGTGACCGGTCAAGACGGCTCATACCTGGCCGAGTTCCTGCTTTCACAGGGATATGATGTGCTGGGAATGGTGCGACGCACCAGCACAGTCAACTTTGACCGCATTCGCCACATTCAGGACAAAATCACCATCGTACCAGGTGACCTACTGGACCAGATGTCCATTCTGGACATTCTACGCGAACACCGACCCGAGGAGATCTACAATCTGGCAGCCCAGTCATTCGTGCCTACATCGTGGAAGCAGCCCGTGCTGACAGGTGAATTCACTGCGCTAGGAGTAACCAGAGTGTTGGAGGCCGTGCGCATCATGGATCCCGAGGCCCGTTTCTATCAAGCCTCCAGCAGCGAGATGTTTGGGCAGGTGCGCGAGGTGCCTCAAACCGAGAACACTCCGTTCTACCCACGCAGCCCGTATGGGGTAGCCAAGGTGTATGCCCACTGGATTACCGTGAACTATCGCGAGAGCTACAACCTGTTCGCCTGTTCCGGTATCCTGTTTAACCACGAGAGCCCTCGCCGTGGACTGGAGTTCGTCACCCATAAGGTCACCTACGGCGCAGCACGCATCAAATTGGGGTTAGATGACGAGCTGCGGCTGGGAAACGTGGATGCTCGCCGGGATTGGGGCTATGCTGGAGACTACGTGCAGGCTATGTGGTTGATGTTGCAGCAGGACCAGCCAGATGACTACGTGATTGCCACCGGTCAAACCCACTCGGTGCAGCGGCTGTGCGAGGTGGCATTTGGCCACCTCGGCCTGGATTGGCACAAGTACGTGGTAAGTGATCCCAAGTTTATCCGACCGGCCGAAGTCGATATGTTAGTGGGAGATGCCAGCAAGGCCCACGCCAAGTTGGGATGGGAACCTTCTGTCACCTTCGAAGAGCTTATCCAAATGATGGTGGATGCCGACATGAAAGAGCTGCAGGCAAGCACAGGGTGATGGGCAAGATCTTCATAGAAGAGAACAAAGAGACGCGCCGATCGGACACAGGAGAACACGCGCCCTACTTGATTGACTCGCACTGCCATCTGGATTTCTCTCAGTTCAACCCTGACCGAGGTGCTGTGCTGAAGCGAGCTCTGGCTGCCGGAGTGACCACCATCATCAACCCCGGCACCGACCTGGCATCCAGCCACCGGGCAGTGACTATGGCACATACCTTTGGGGACCACGTATATGCGGCGGTTGGTGTGCATCCTCACGATGTCTCCTCGTTTGACCAGCAGACGCTGGCCGCGCTGCGCGAACTAGCCGCCCAGGATGTGGTCGTGGCCATCGGCGAGATCGGGCTGGATTATTACCGCGACCGGTCGCCCCGGGCCCAGCAACGGGCAGCCTTCGAGGCCCGACTGACCCTGGCCGCTGATCTGTCTCTCCCGGTCATCGTCGTCCAGCGCGAGGGGGCCGCCGACGTGATGGCCATCCTGAAAGACTGGGGCGCGTCCATACCGCTGAACGAGGGTACAACCCTTACACATCCAGGCTGTGTGCTCCACGCCTTCTCAGGCGATCAGGCATTGGCGGACGAGGCTGTGCAAATGGGCTTCTTCGTTGGCGTGGGAGGACCGTTGACCTACAGGAACGCCCGGTGGCT
>JAUVRU010000174.1 GCA_030597485.1 Anaerolineae bacterium | reverse complement strand
GCTTCGGCTGGTCCGGCTGAAGGGACGGTGGCCCGGATCGCGGCTATGGGAGGCGAAGCCATGGCCATTCAGGCGGACCTGAGTCAGCCAAGTCAGATGTCACGTGTCATCACCCAGGCAGCTGATCACTTCGGCCAGGTGGACATCCTGGTCAACAGCGCTGCCATATTCGAACCTGGCGATGTCTACGACACCACGGAAGCTGACTGGGACAGGCACTTCGCCATCAACCTGAAAGCGCCTTTCTTCCTGAGCCAGACTTTCGCCCAACACGTGGGCAGGCAGCGGCCGGGACATATTGTCAACATTGCGGACTGGCGAGCCACTCGCCCAAGCACGGGCTACCTAGCCTACACGCTGACCAAAGCGGCGCTGATCACCATGACTCAGAACCTGGCGCTGGCGCTGGCCCCCAATATCCAGGTCAACGCCATCGCGCCCGGGGCCATTCTGCCCCCGCCGGGCAAGGACCAGGCCTACCTGGATCGGCTGGCCCGGAACATACCTGCCCAGCGGACAGGGTCGCCGGACGCCATCGCCAAAGCGCTGATTTTCCTGTTGGAATCGGATTTCGTCACCGGCGAACTGATTTTCGTCACCGGTGGGGAGCACCTGACGTGATGTCTGATCTGTGCCTCGCCTCACAGCGCGGCTGACAGGGGGAGACTGTGGCAGATAGAATTGAAATCAAAGACCTGCTGCTCCGCGCCGTCATCGGCATCAACGACGACGAACGCCGTGACAGGCAGGACGTGTTGATCAACGTGACCCTGTATGCCGATACGCGGCCGGCCGGCGAGTCGGACGACATCGCGGACGCGGTCAACTATCGCACCATTACCAAGGGCATCATCAATCTGGTGGAGGGCTCGCATTTCTATCTGGTGGAGAAGATGGCGGCCGAGATCGCCAACCTGTCTTTGCTGGACCCCGGTGTCGAGCGGGTGCAAGTGAGCGTGGAGAAGCCAGGTGCGCTGCGCTTTGCGCGCTCAGTGGGAGTGACCATCGAGCGAGGGAGAGACGATGGGTGATAACACGATGACCAACCGGGCGTACCTCTCCCTGGGATCCAACATAGAACCGGAACGGTATCTGCCGGCTGCCGTGCAACGACTGGCCCGATTCGGACAGATCAGAGGAGTCTCGCACGTTTGGCAGACACGGCCAGTCGGGTTTGCGGATCAGCCAGACTTCCTGAACGCGGCTGTGCTGCTAGAAACGCCGCTTTCTGCAGCAGCGCTGCGCCAGCAAGTCGTCGCCCGAATCGAGCAGGACTTGGGGCGGGTGCGAACCGGCAACAAGAACGCCCCGCGTACGATCGACATTGACATCGTGCTGTTCAATCACGATGTGCTGCGAGTAGGCTCGCGTCGCATTCCGGATCCCGAAGTGCTGGAACGCCCGTTCGTGGCCATACCATTAGCCCAGATCGCGCCGGACTATGTACATCCGGACACGGGCCAAAGACTGAGAGAAATCGCCATGAAGTTTGACCCGGCTGACGCTGGCATGCGGCGAAGAGATGACGTGGTTCTGTTGTGAGCATGTTTGGAATCTGAGACGAGGGGGAATGGGAAATGCAAGAACTCGAGTTTGTGCTGTTGGAAGAAGCACTTGAGACCAGATCAGGGGAAAACGGGGGGGAGCCCGAGCCTCACAAGGCGCATATCGAGAGTGCTGTGCGGGAGATCCTGTTTCACATTGGGGAGGACCCTGAGCGACAGGGCCTGATCAAGACCCCCGAGCGCGTGGCCCGTATGTACGACGAGCTCACCGCCGGATACGACGTCGACCCCGTCAAGATGATCAACGGTGCCCTGTTTGACGTAGACTACAGCGACATGGTCGTCGTCAAGGATATCGACTATTTCAGCATGTGTGAGCATCACATGCTGCCATTCTTTGGCAAGGCACACGTCGCCTACATCCCCAACGGCAAGGTGCTGGGCCTGAGCAAGATCCCGCGCATCGTGGACATGTTCGCCCGGCGCTTGCAGGTACAGGAGCGGATGACTCAGCAGATTGCGGATTTCATGCAGGAGACCCTCAACCCCCTTGGGGTAGCAGTGGTGGTGGAAGGTGCCCATATGTGCAGCATGATGCGGGGCGTGAAGAAGGCCAACGCCACCATGGTGACCAGCGCCGTACTGGGTGCCTTCAAAGATAACCCCAAGACACGGGCCGAGTTTATGGAGCACATTTGGCGCCGCAGTCTTCACTACTGATCAACTGTGCGCAACACCTCTGAGACGATGAAGCGTCACCCATGTTGCAAGTCCAATGTTCTGGAGGAAAGAACCCATGACCGCATTTGACTACGACGTATTGGTAATCGGAGCCGGGCAGGGTGGCCTGCCGGCCGCACACATGGCAGCCAACGTGGGAGCCAGCGTTGCCCTGGTTGAACAGGGGCAAGTCGGCGGCACCTGAGTCAACGAAGGGTGTGTGCCCACCAAGGCCATGATCCGCTCGGCTGAGGTGATGCACCTGGTTGCCCGGCGGGCGGCCGAGTTTGGGGTCGAAATCGAGGGCACCGTTCACTTCAACCTGGCGACGGCGGCAGCGCGCAAGGATGTTATCGTGAATGGGATCATCCGGGGGATTCATGGTGGGCTTGAGAGCCGCCGAAAATCTATCACCTTCATACAGGGACAGGCGCGTTTCCTCAATGACCATGAGATGGACACAGGTGACGGTCGCCTCAGTTTCGACAAGGCCATCATCGCCACCGGCGCGCGCAACACCGTGCCACCCATCGAGGGAATTGATGAAGTCGAATACCTGACCAACCGCACTGCCCTCCTCCTGGAAACGTTGCCGGGCAGCATGATCATCATTGGCGGTGGCTACGTCGGCATTGAGTTCGCGCAGATGTACGGCCGCTTCGGCACCCAGGTGACACTGCTGGGACGCAACCGCCATCTGGCACCAGGCGAGGATCGGGAACTGAGTAATCTGCTGGCTGACTACTTGCGTGAAGAAGGTATTGCCGTGCACACCGGCACCTCGGTGAAGTCTGTGCGCCCTCAAGGGGTGGAGAAAGTGGTAACCGCCCTGGTAGATGGTGCTGAGACCCATTTCCGCGCCGACACCATATTGCTGGCGGCCGGCCGCGTGGCCAACATCGATGCTTTGGACCTTACCGCCGCCGGCGTGGAGACCAAGGCTCAGGGTTTTGTTCAGGTAGATGACCAACTCCGCACCAGCCAGCCCCACGTCTGGGCCATCGGCGATGTCAAAGGTGGCTGGATGTTCACCCACGTGGCCACCTATGATGGGCCGATCGCTGCGCTGAACGCGGTGAAGGGCCTGGGCCGCACGGTGGACTATCGCGTCGTGCCCCGTGCTATCTTCAGTGATCCGACCCTGGCTGCCGTTGGCCTGTCAGAGACTGAAGCCCGGTCCCGTGGCTACGACGTGGTTGTGGGCAGCGCACCGGCGGACGGAGCCCGGGCCAAGGCCATCGGTGACAACCGGGGGCGCTTGAAGGCTGTGGTGGACAAGGCAACGTGCCAGATCCTGGGTTTTCACATCCTGGCTCCTCACGGCGACGACTTGTTGCCCGAGGCCGTGGCGGCCATGCACGATGGCGGCACCATCGAGCGCATCAGCAAATCCATCCACATCCACCCCACGTTGAGCGAGATGGTCAAGGCCGCAGCCAAGGCCGCGCGCTGACGCCGGCTACCGTGAGGCGACGATTGGTTCTCTGCGCCAATTCACAAGACAAGGATGGTGACACGTGAGCGAGAGTTACGATTTGATCATTGTTGGCGGCGGCTCGGCCGGGCTGACAGCGGCCGGCCTGGCCGTCCAATTGGAGGCGCGCGTCGCCCTGGTGGAGAAGGACCGTGTTGGCGGCGACTGCACTTGGACCGGCTGCGTGCCCAGCAAGACCCTGCTCAAAGCGGCCCGGGTGGCCCACGAGATGCGGACTGCCAACCGCTATGGCCTGCCCGCTATCGGGCTGGAGGTGGACCTGATGAAAGGGGTGATGCACCATGTGCGCGATGTGGTGGCCGAGGTGTACCACGGGGAGTCGCCCGATGCGCTGCGCGCCGACGGCATCGACGTCATTCTGGGCCCGGCTCGCTTCCTCGATCCGCACACGCTGGCGATTGGCGAAACCACCCTGGCCGCCCGCCGTTTTCTGATCGCCACCGGCGCCCATCCCGTGGCCCCGCCCATCGCCGGCATCGAAGGAGTCGATTACCTCACCTACCAGAGCCTTTGGAATCTCGACTCCCAGCCATCCCATCTGGTGGTGGTGGGCGGCGGGCCGGTCGGCTGCGAGATGAGCCAGGCGTTTGGCCGGCTGGGCTCGCGGGTCACGCTGATCCAGAGCCGTCCCCGGCTGTTGCCCCGTGACGAGCCTGAGGCATCCCGGGTATTGGCCCAGGTCTTCGAGTCAGAGGGAATCGACGTGCGCCTGGGTGCCAGAGTCGAGCGGGCCTGGCAGGATGAGGACGGGATCCACCTGCTTGCCGGTGGTGAGGACGTGGTGGGGGATACGCTTCTGATGGCCACCGGCCGCCGCCCCAATCTGGAGGGACTGGATCTGGAGCGGGCCGGTGTGACCTACGGCGAGGATGGCATCCAGGTGGACGACCAGCTGCGGACCAGCCAGCGGCACATCTATGCGGCTGGCGACTGCACCGGCGGCTACCAATTCACCCACTACGCCGGCTGGCAGGCCTTCATGGCTGCTCGCAACGCCCTGCTGCCGGGCACATCCAGAGGCATCAGCGACCGGGTGCCCTGGACCACCTTCACCGACCCGGAAGTGGCCCACGTGGGCCTCACCCAAGCGCAGGCGCGAGACAGATTCGGGGATGACGTGATGACTTGTGAGTGGCCGATGGAGCGGGTGGACCGGGCGCGCACGGAAGGGGATACGACCGGCTTCCTCAAGCTGGTTCACCAGAAGGACGGCACCCTGCTGGGCACCACCATCGTGGCCGCCCGCGCGGGGGAGATGCTCCACGAGTGGATTCTGGCGCTGGATCAGGGTCTGAAGGTGGGCGACGTAGCCCAGGCCATCCACGTGTACCCCACCTACGCCACCGCCAGCATGCAGGCCGCCGCCGCCATCCGCGTCGGCCAGTTGTTGAGCGGCACGTCCGGCCGCGTCGTCCGTGGCCTGGCGCGGTTGGTGCGGTGAGGGTAGTAGGGCGGACTGGCAGTCCGCCCTACGGCAGGGCGATGTATATGTGAGGGCACTCGGTGGCCGCTCGCTGGCCGCAAGCGCCCGGAAATGAAGTCTCCGGGCTACGAAGCAGCGCCGGATGAATCAGGCTTGGCCAGTTGCAGCCCCACTGATGGGGCGCTACTCCGTAGACCGGCGAGTTCATCGCCGGTCGGGCGTGGCGGCGGGAATGTGTCGTGGCCTGGCGCGGTGAGGGTAGTAGGGCGGACTGGCAGTCCGCCTTACGGCAGGGCGATGTGTATGTGAGGGCGCTCGGTGGCCGCAAGCGCGCGGGAATGAAGTTTCCGGGCTAGGAAGCAGCGCCGGACAAATCCGGCTTGGCCGGTTTCAGCCCCATTGATGGGGCGCTACTCTGGAGACCGGCGAGTTATCGCCGGTCGGGGGTGGCGTCGGGAATGTGTGCGTGGCCTGGCGCGGTGAGGGTAGTAGGGCGGACTGGCAGTCCGCCCTACGGCAGGGCGATGAATATGTGAGGGC
>JAUVRU010000136.1 GCA_030597485.1 Anaerolineae bacterium | reverse complement strand
GCCGGACACGCCCTCCGCAACGAACTCGCGGTCGGGCCAGATCCGTCGCAGCCTGGTCTCGATGCCGGCCTCGTCCACCAACTGCTTTGGTCGTGCTGCTTCATCTCTTGAAATGCTCGAACAACCAATGTACAATAGAGCCTCCGCTACCAGAGACACGAACTTGAGCAGGTGGTCAATGAGACCTGACGAACGTCGCGGCTTGTGGCTGGCCCTGGTGGCCGTCGTCTGCTTCTCAACCAGCCCTGTGCTCCTGATCTGGGCCGATCCGCTGTCACCATACGAAAAAACCTTCTGGCGCATGGTATTTGGCGCACTGACGGTGCTGACCATGGCGCTGGTCCAGGGGCGGCGCCTGCATTACACACGCGGCGATAGTCCCCGATTCCTGCTCTTCGGCCTGGTCACCGCCGTGCACTTCTTGACTTTCATCGCCGCGCTCAATTTCACCTCCATCGCCCACGCCCTGACCGTAACCTACACCGCACCCGTCTTTGTGACCCTGTTCTCAGCAGTATTCCTGAAGGAACCGATCGCATCCCGCAAATACGTGGGCATCCTGATCGTGGTCACTGGCATCGCGGTGCTGGTTGGCTTCCAGCCAGTCCTCACCACACGCATGCTGATCGGCGATGGGCTGGCGCTCATCTCAGCCGTCGCCTTTGGCTTCTATTCGGTGATCGGGCGGTCGCAGCGCAATACCTATCCCCTGCTGACCTACGCTTTCGCCGCGTATGCGGTGGCCGCGCTGTGGACCTTACCCCCAGCCATCGCCACCTGGACACCAGAAGCTTACCGGCCCCTTCAGATCCTATCCATCATCGTGGCCGGAGTTGTGCCGCTGGGGATCGGCCACACGCTCTACAACGCCGCCATTCGACGAACACACGCTACTTACGTGAATTTGATTGCCACCCAGGAGGTCACTGGGGGCGTATTGCTGGGTGCGTTGGTGCTGGGCCAGATGCCCACCCTCAACTCGTTGGTCGGCGCCACAATCACGCTGGCCGGCATCGCTTTGGTTCTGGTTTGGGGCGGACCGGGTGTTGCGGCCGACAGATGACCGGCGCCACTCGTGTCCCGGAGCTGGTGCAGGGTTGCCCGACAGGGCCCGATGGGTCTCTGTGCGTATCTGTCTTGCGTTTTTCCCCCGAATGTGATAGGTTTGTGTTGTCAGCACCCAGAACCAGATCCTGAAACAACTGACCCAGGATAGGCCGCTTCCAGGCAGGTGAGTGCCCTATGGCCCGCTCGTCCACCAACAGCTCAGCGGATACAGTGACGGACGTTCTGTCCTTCGATTGGATCCTTTCCCTTCTGCGTTGGCCCTGGCTGGCCGCCGCCCTCCTGATTGTCTGGCTCAATCCCGAACCCTTGCCCCAGACACTGCCCTATGTATACTTCGTGATTGGCATCGGGGCGATGCTGAACTTGGCTCAGATGGCTGCCCTCTACCTGCAATGGCACCCGAAGTGGATGAGACTCCTCGGCATCGCGCTGGATACAGGCATTGTGATCGCGTTGCTGGTCATAACCGGCGGCTGGCGCAGTCCGATGTTGTTGATGGCACTCTTCCCCGTGTTGGCCGCCTCGTTATGGCTGGGGATCGGGGGGGGGCTAGTGACTGCGGTGCCCATCGTGTTGGTTTATGGCGGCTCGGCTGCGCTTGCTTGGGAACCGAACAGCCTGGAGACGCTGTATCCCGTTGGGTTGAACATTCTGCTCCTGCTGGGCGCAGCGTGTGTAACCGGGCTGCTCCAACAGCGCCAGGAGGGCCAGGCGGGAGAACCGGTGTCTGAAGAATTGGAGACCCTTCGTCGGGCCAACCAACGAGCCAGGGTGATCCGTGAGATGGCCACCACGCTCAGCGCCACGCTTGACTACACTCGAGTGTTACGCACTATGCTCGACCTCAGTCTAATCGCCCTGAACGAGGAAGGCCAGCTGGACGTCTCACCCGTCGGATTGGTGATGCTCTTTGAGAGTGAGGGGAATTACGAAGAGCTGCGGGTCCATACCGGACGCAACATTCCCCGCAATGACGAGAACCAAGTGGTTTCGGGTCGAAGCGGATTGATCGCCCGGGCAGTGTACACCGCCGAACCGTCGATTACTGAGGAGGCTTCCAGCGATCCGGTGCTTTCCCAGTTGTCGTGCATGCGGGATGCCCGATCAGCTGTCTGTGTGCCGTTGCGCGCTGGCTTCGACATCTTTGGTGTGCTGGTACTGGCCAGCCCCGAGCCTGACTGTTTCCACGCCGAGTACGGCGAGCTGCTGTCCACATTCTGCCACCAGGCATCGCTGGCGCTCAAGAACGCCCAGCTGTACCGAGAGCTGCAACGGGAGCAACGCAGAATCCTGGAAAAGGAGGCCGAATCCCGGCAGAAACTGGCGCGTGAACTGCACGACGGTCCCACCCAGACGATTTCCGCCATAGCGATGCGTCTCAACTTCGCCCGTATGATGACAGAGAAGAACCAACCCCGGCAGGAGATAGCCGGGGAGATACAGCAGATTGAGGAACTGGCCCGGAAGACCGCCGAAGAGGTGCGCACCATGCTGTTCACCCTGCGTCCGGTGGTCCTGGAGACACGGGGGCTGGTAGCTGCGCTCCGCCAGTATGCCGACCGCCTGCGAAAGACAGACACCCTCAACGTGCAGGTGGAGGTCAGCGGCTACAGTGGGCAGCTGGGCAAGGAGGCCGAAGGTGTCGTGTTCTCCATCGTGGAAGAGGCCGTGGGCAACGCCCGGAAGCATGCCAACGCCAGCCTGATTGCAGTGCATCTGGCGGTAGAGAAACGGGTCTTCTCGGTCGAGATTCGGGACGATGGCGTCGGCTTCGACGCACAGGCCGCTCAGGGACGGCGGGAGGCCGGGCACCTGGGCCTGCTGAACATGGAAGATCGGGCCCAGTATTTGGGAGGACAATTCTCGATCGAATGCCAACCAGGAGCCGGCACTACTGTTCGTGTTGACATTCCACTGCGGCAGCGAAGCGCTGACAGGCGAGGCGTTGACAATTGATGAACGTCCGCTGGCAGGTAGCTGCCTACCTTCTGGCCTCGATAGTCCTCTGGGTGGTCTCTGCCCGGGTCACCCGGCAGCAGGCAAATGGGGCAGACATGCGTCGTTTGGGCCAGGGCTGGCCGGCCGTTGTTCTCCGCTTTGCCTACTACGTGGGGTTGCCGTATGCAGCCCTGGTGCTGGGCGTGATACCCAGCAGTTACATGGGATTGGCTGGCCTGGGCCAGCTGCCTGCCCCCCAGAGCGACGCTGGTGCCCCCCATCTTCTGGCCAGGTTTCGCGCTGCCGCCTCCCACGTCGTTCTGACGTGGCTGCCGGACCTGGGCACAATGGCCGGCATCGCAGCCGTGATGTGTCTGCTGCTGGCCGTCGTCTGGATGGGATATGGTCTCTCCAGACGTCGCATCGCGCCCGGCGTCGACGGCACTTCGGCCTACCTGCAGCCACCCGCCGCTCCTTCGGTGGTCCACATCTCATACCAGGCTATTCATTGGAGCTTCTACCGCAGCGGCGTCTGGCTATTGACAGGAGATCCCTACCTGGGGGTCGTTGGCGGCATCTTTCTGATTGGCGCGGAGTGGCTGCTTGGTGCTGGTGGAGCAGAGGGAAAACGATCCATCTTTCTGTCTGAAGCACAGATGCTGGACATCACTCTGTTGATCGCTACCTCAGTGATCTTCTACTTCGTCCCCAACCTATAGCTGTTGATTCCCATTCATTGGCTGCTGGCCCTCGTCAGCCAGCGGATGATGTGGTTAGGAGTGAGCCGCCAGCGACGCGATCTTGTCCAGGGCTAGATCAACCCGTCCCAACACTTGCTCCCGGCCCAACACCTCCAGAGTGCCAAAAAGCGGTGGTGCCACCGTCCGGCCGCACACGGCCACGCGAATGGGTGTGAAGAACTGTCCCGCCTTCACCCCCCTGGCCTCAGCCAAAGCGCGCAGGGAGCGCTCCAGCGAATCGGAAACAAAAGGCGTGATCTTGGCCAGCAAGGTCCGCGCCTCCGTCAGCAGGGGACGGGTTTCGGCAGCACTCATCTTCTTCGGGACCAACAGCGCCGGGTCATAATCCGGCAATTCCTCCACGAAGAAGAAATCAACCAACCCCGGCACATCGACCAGTCGCTTCAACCGCTCCTGGATGAGTGGGATGATCCGTCTCATCATCTCCCTGTCGGCATCTATACCGGCCTGCTCCAATATCGGCATCAGTCGATCCGTGAGGTCATCCGGGCTCAATTGCCTGATGTAGACGCCATTGAAATGGTCCAGCTTGTCGTAGTCAAACGCGGCCGGTGCCGGGTTGATGCGCTCTATGCTGAACCTATCGATAATCTCCTTGCGCGTCATGAACTCCGTGTGGCCGTCGTAGGACCAGCCCACCAGCGCCAGGAAATTGAACATAGCTTCCGGCAGATAGCCGGCTGCCCGGAAGTCGCGGACGTGCACCGGCAGCGCGCGACCGCCGGCAATGACCTGCTTGCGCTTGCCCACCTTGCCCCTACCGCTGGGGGCCAGCACCACCGGGAGGTGGGCAATTGCCGGCATTTGCCAGCCCAGGGCCTGGTACAGCTGCACGTGGCGGGGAGCGGTTGGAATCCATTCCTGAGCCCGCATGATGTGGGTTATCTCCATCAGGTGATCGTCCACCACGTTGGCCAGGTGATACGTTGGGAACCCGTCCGTCTTGAGCAAGACCGCGTCGTCTTGGGTGCTGTTCTCCACGGTGATGTCGCCCCGAATCAGGTCGTGAAACGTGGTCTGGCCCGTCAGGGGCATCTTGAGCCTGACGACGGCCGGCTCGCCGTGGGCAACACGATCGGATGCCACAGCAGGATCCAGGTCTCGACAAAGACGGTCGTAGCGGGGATCTTCCTTTCGCTTCATCTGCTCCTGACGCACCTGCGCCAGCCGCTCCGGCGAGCAGAAGCAATAGTAGGCGCTGCCCTCGTCCACCAGCTGGCGAGCGTGTTGTTTGTACAGATCGAGTCGTTCCGACTGGAAATACGGGCCGTACTCTCCCCCTATGTCAGGGCCTTCATCCCAATCCAGGCCCATCCAGCGCAGGCTGTCGAGAAGGTCGGGCAAGGCCTCGGGACAATAGCGGGCACGGTCGGTGTCCTCGATGCGCAGCACAAAGGCGCCGCCGTGATGGCGCGCGAACAGCCAGTTGAACAACGCCGAGCGCAGCCCCCCCACGTGCAGAAGCCCGGTAGGGCTGGGAGGGAAACGGACCCGTACGGTATTGGATGCAGTCAAGTGTCACCCCTTTTGCGCTTTTTCGATCTTGGCCCAGGTGTCACGCAGCGGCACGGTCCGGTTGAAGGCCCGCTTCCCGTCGCCAGAATCGGGATCGACGCAGAAATAGCCCTGTCGCAGAAACTGGTAGCGACTGCCTGGTGCGGCGTCCCGGAGGCTTGGCTCAACCCAACACGCCGTCAGTCTCTCCAGAGAATCCGGGTTCAGATTGTCCTTGAAGTCACCGCCCTCTTCCACGTCGGTCGGATCGGCCTTTGCGAAGAGATGATCGTACAGGCGGACTTCAGCTTCGAGCGCGTGGGCAGCCGAGACCCAATGCAGCGTCCCCCTTACCTTGCGCCCATCCTCAGACCACCCACCGCGAGTCTCCGGATCGTAGGTACAATGTACCTCAACCACCTCGCCTGTCTCTTCATCCTTGACCACCCCCACACAGGTAACGTAATAGGCGTGCTTGAGCCGTACCTCACGGCCAGGAGCAAGGCGGAAGAACTTCTTCGGCGGGTCCTCACGGAAATCCTCCCGTTCGATGTATAGCACCCGCGAGAATGGAACCTTGCGTGAACCCATGTCCGAATCCTCCGGATTGTTGGTGGCCTCCACCTCCTCCACCCCATCCTCCGGATAGTTGTCAATGACCAGCCGCAGCGGACGCAGCACCGCCATAACACGCGGCGCCCGCTGGTTCAAGTCTTCCCGAAGGCAGTGTTCCAGCAGGGCGATGTCCACCAAACTCTCTTTCTTGGCCACGCCGATGCGCTCACAGAAATCACGGACGGCCTCCGGGGTATAGCCCCGTCTCCGCAACCCGGATATGGTTGGCATCCGAGGATCGTCCCAACCGGCAACATATCCCTCTCGCACCAATTGGAGCAGGCTGCGCTTGCTGAGCACTGTATAGCTCAGACTGAGCGGAGCAAACTCGATCTGCTGAGAGTGAAAGATGCCCAGCGCATCCAGGAACCAGTCGTACAGGGGGCGATGGTCCTC
>JAUVRU010000243.1 GCA_030597485.1 Anaerolineae bacterium | reverse complement strand
GGCCCACTGACAGCCCTGGCGTTGACTGGTTGCCTGTCCGTGACCGCTGTCTCCGGCCTGTTGGTGCTATTTGCGCTGTGGCTTATCGCGTGGCCTCCCTAGAATCGCCATTATCCTACAGGCCACGATATTTGTCAAAGCGCTTGCCATGTGAGTCACCCAATTTTGCAAAATCCTGGTTTGGCGTTAATCTCAGGCCATGCGCATCAGACGCCTGTTGATCCCTTGGGCAATCACTGTGACGGTGTGGCTGGCTGCCGCCACGACGCCGGGCACGGCCCAACCCCCTCCCCCTGATCCCCGTTTTGGCGTTGTCGAGGCGTTTGTGAACGCGGCAGCGGCCACCGAGGCTGGCGTGGGTTATTCACGCATAATTCTGCGATGGGACTTGATCCAGCCAGCGTCGGCTGTCGACTGGAAACCAGCCAATGTGCCCGACCCCTTCATCGAGACGGAATTGGCTGCCGGTCGCCAGGTAGTGGTTATGCTGATGGGCACGCCACCCTGGGCAACAGCCGACGGCAGCGGCAGCCCCAAAGCGGTTCCCGATATGGCCCACTGGGAGAAGTTTGTGCAGCGGATTGCTCAGCAATACCAGGGCCGGATTCACCATTGGATTATCTGGAGCGAGCCCGATGTCTGGGACATGGATCACCCTGGTTCAACCTGGGCAGGCACCGAAGAGGATTACTACTGGTTGTTGAGGACCGCCTATCTGGCCATCAAGGATGTGGACCCCTCTATGCAGGTCCACATGGCCGGCCTGACATATTTCTGGGATCAGCAGCACGATCGACGCCAATACCTGGATCGTTTGCTGGATATCATCCTGGCCGATCCAGAGGCATCAGCTCATGGCTACTATTTCGATGCGGTTGTGTATCATCTGTACTACAAGCCGCTGCAGGCGCCCGAGATAATCGGCGAGGTGCAGGGCATTCTGGGGGGACGTGGCATTATGGCCAAGGGAATCTGGATTAACGAAACCAATGCACCTCCCTCCGAGGATGAGCAGGAACCGCCACGACAGACTCCCACCTTTCGTGTCTCGCTGGAAGAGCAGAGCGCCTTCGTCATACAGGAGTTCTGCCTGGCATTCGCGGCCGGCGCCGACCGGGTGGAGTTCAACAAGATGCGCAACAGCGCTGAGTACCCAGAGGACGTCGTGCCCTATGGGATGCTGCGTGCCGACGACTCACGCCGGCCGGTGTTTTATGCCTACCAGGTGATGACCACCTATCTGCGCGACTTCAGGGCAGTGCAGTGGGAGCGGTCCGGTGACGTGTACGCCGTCACTTTTGATCGGGGTGAAACTACCACAACGGTCCTGTGGAATATGAACCGCCTGCCAACCCGCTTCACGGTCAATGCCATCGCGCCTCAGGCCACTCTGGTGGATGAGTCAGGCAACACCGAGACACTGACGGCTACGGAGGGCAAATACGCCATAGACCTCCCGGGTGCACTTTGCACCGAGGCAGCAGACTGCTTCGTTGGAGGTGCGCCCCGCCTGCTGGTAGAGGCGGGCTCACCCGGCGCCCGTTCCGGCTTGCTGCCGGTCGTGGTGCCCACGCCGACGCCTCCCAGCGAAGAAACCCCTGAGCCCGTGATTACCCCTACCCAGACAGTGGCCCCGGCATCCACTCCCGTACCTGTTCCCAGTCAGTCCGCAATGCCTACCCCCACGCCTGCGTCCGTGGCGATGGCAGAAGACGCCCCTGTGGCTCAGCCACCGCTGCCGCTTCCGACCCCATTGCCGCCTATCACCCCGATATCCATCCTCACCCCGTCCCGATTCCTGATTCTGGGGCTGGTGGGGCTGGTGGTCTTCACCCTTACTTATGGTCTGCAGATGGCCATCTGGCGGCGTTGGAAGCCGTGAGGTGTATGGATTATCTCAACCCACAAATCACACCATCCCTGAAGGAGGAAACATGAGCAGCCTGAGAATCGTGGCAGATCTGATGGAAATCGCCGCCCGCACCGCTCCCAAGGCCAGGGGGGATGATTTCGTGGTCACCCGTATCATCGAGGGTGACGACATCAAAGCCCTGGCAGAGAAGATGGCAGAAGTCGGTGAACGCACCCAACGCAAGTTCTTCGTCCGTGACTCGAAGAACGTCGCCGCCTCGGATGTTGTGGTTGCGATTGGCCTGAAGGATGCTGAGCAAGCCAATTTGGACTGCGGCGGCTGCGGGGTTGCGGCTTGCAGCGAGCTGGTTGTCAACAGCTACGAAGGCGAGTACAGCGGCCCCCAATGTGCGTTTCGCCTGATTGATCTGGGGATCGCTCTCGGCTCGGCCGCCAAGACGGCCAGTTCGCTCAATGCGGACAACCGTATGATGTACACGGCCGGGGTGGCAGCCCGCGAGCTGGGGCTTATCGATGCCGACTTCGCGGTGTGCATTCCACTGTCGGCCACCGGCAAGAGCATCTACTACGACCGGCCGGCGCAGTAGTGGTCTGGACTGGTCTGTGGTAGAATGGACGGCTGTGCAGAGGAGGGTGACTATGCCGGCGCGATATGAAGACTGGCTGCGGCAGGCGAAACGGGATCTGGCCCACGCAGAACGGTCCCTGACTGGCGGCGATTACGAGTGGGCCTGTTTTGCTGCGCACCAGAGTGCAGAAAAGGCGGTCAAGGCCCTGTTCTTGAGGGTCAACCGCAGCGCCTGGGGGCACTCGGTGGGCGCGCTCTTGGAGCAGATTCCTCCTCCCTGGCAGGCTGACGAGTCCATCGTGAATGCGGGTAAGGAGCTGGATAAGCATTACATTCCGCCACGTTATCCAAACTCCTACCCCCAAGGAGCACCTTATGACTACTACACCCAATCTGAGGCAGAACGTGCCATCGCCCATACAACGAAGATCCTCGCCTTCTGTGAGCGTCTTTTGGCTGAATGTGGACCAGGTGCGGGCCTGTCTCAGGCAGGCGGTGGAACGCCTGGCGCAGAGCCATTCGGAGATTGAAGAGGTCTGGCTGTTCGGCTCTCTGGCCCGTGGCGATGCGGTGCCAGGGAGCGATGCCGACCTGTTGGTGGTGCTGAGTAGCAGCCAGGAGGCATTCTTGGACCGGTCGGTGCGCTACCAGCCTGATTTCTGTGGCATTGGGGTGGATGTGCTGGCATATACCCGCGACGAGGTCGCACACATGGAGGCCGAGGGAAACCGGCTTCTGAGGCAGGCCATGGCTGAGGGCGTTAGCCTGTTTCGGCGTCTTGGCAAGGCCGACCCGGCGGGTGAGGACAGGGACACGATCGGCCAGGCAGAAGTGAAAGGATAGGGGAAACATTACACCACATAGACTTGCACTCATCGGATTCGGGACAGTCGGACAGGGACTGGCAGAGATACTGCTGGAAAAGGCGGATGAGCTGCTTGCCCGGTACCGATTTGACACCCGCGTTGTGGCCGTCTCCGGTTCCAGCAAGGGGTCCATCTACCACCCGGATGGACTTAGCCTGGAGTCGCTGCTGGCCGCGGTGCGCGAGACAGGCTCACTGGCTGGTTATCCCGACGTGCCTGGCCTGGCGCGAGATTGGGACAGCCTGGCCACCATCCGCGACAGCAATGCGGACATCGTCGTGGAGGCTACGTACACCAATCTGGAGACAGGCCAGCCGGCTGTCGATCACATTCGGGCCGCCTTCGAGACTGGCAAGCACGTGGTGACCAGCAATAAGGGACCGGCCGCCCTGGCGTACCGCCAGTTGAAAGCCATGGCCGAAGCTCGTGACCTCTATTGGGGCATTGAGGGGACAGTGATGGCTGGCACCCCTGCTCTGCGTCTGGCACAGACGGCCTTGGCTGGGTGTGGCATCGCGGAGATCCACGGCATCCTCAACGGCACCACCAACTTCATCCTGACCCAAATGGAGGAAGAGAGCACGTATGCTGACGCGCTGGCCCAGGCCCAGCGCCTCGGCTACGCTGAGGCCGACCCGACCGCCGATGTGGAGGGTCACGACGCGTTGGGCAAATTGCTCATTCTGGCTGCGGTGGTGATGGATACCCCCCTGACTGCGGATGAGGTGGCCCGGCGAGGCATCAGCCATCTCACACTCGAGGACGTCCAACAGGCCAGAGCCCAGGGCCAACGTTGGAAGCTGATCGCCCGCCTGCATCGCCGGGATGACGGGGTGGAAGCCAGCGTTGGTCCTCAGATGATCCCCGCCAGCCATCCGCTGGCCAGCGTGAGTGGCGCGACCAACGCCATCACTTATGTGACTGATCTGCTGGGTGAGGTTACGCTGGTGGGCGCCGGCGCCGGCCGTCGGGAGACCGGCTTTTCGTTGCTGTCTGACCTGTTGGCCATTCACGGCAATATGGGAGACGCGGTCCGGGAGTGAAGGCGAAGAGTAAGACGTAAAGAGTAAGACGTAAGACGTGAAGGACCAGACCTAAGCCAGGGGGGCGCGTTGCCGACAGGCTCTGTCCCGCTGACTGCTGACCACTATCTTTCCAACAACAACGACTCAATGACATCCACCGACACACGCCGGCCGGCCTGAATTGCCCGCCGTTTGCGCAGCCCGGCGGGCAGGCCGAGCCGGCCAGCCAGTTGCCCTTGCAACCGGGCGCGAGCGGCCTTGCCGCGCCATGCCCTGAGAGCGCCCCAGGCGATTCCGAGCTGGGCCCGCACGATGGCCGGCCA
The DNA here is from genome assembly GCA_030597485.1 of Anaerolineae bacterium. Classification (GTDB taxonomy): domain Bacteria; phylum Chloroflexota; class Anaerolineae; order 4572-78; family NAK82; genus JAUVRU01. The sequence goes on along the minus strand of JAUVRU010000243.1, from coordinate 50 downwards.
GTGACGTCGCCACAACTCGCTGGGATAGTCCTTGGCCAGGACCCACAACG
>JAUVRU010000005.1 GCA_030597485.1 Anaerolineae bacterium | reverse complement strand
CCCAAGGAGTTCTTCTTCCCGGCCACTGAGACGGTTCTGACCGTTGAGAAATTCTTACAGCAGACATCTGGGGAAGGCGATGGCAGCCCTCCGGCCTGGGATGTCAGTTTGACCGATCACGACATAGAAGGCGACCAGGTCTTGTTCGGTGTCCGGCCGTGTGATGCCCATGCCCTCCTGGCATTGGACGCCCTGCTACTCCAAGAGCCGGTCGCCGTCTATTACGCCCGCAGGCGGCGGCGAGCGACCTTGATCGGCCTGGCATGCGAAACAATGGGGCCGACCTGTTTCTGCACCAGCGTGGGCCTTGCACCCGATGATCATCAGGGCATGGATGTTATGCTCTATCCGGTTGAGAATGGCTACGCCCTGGAAGTGCTGACCGAGAAGGGCCAGGCGATCACCAGCGGTCTGAGTCTGGAATCGTATCAGGGGGAGACCCCCACCAGAGAATGGCCACACGCTGAGTTTGACCCCCCGCCACGCGCGGTATGGCTCCAGTTGTTTGACGATCCCTACTGGAGCGAGCTAGCCGATCGTTGCCTGGGCTGCAAGCTATGCGCCTATGTTTGCCCCACTTGTCGCTGCTTCGATGTGCGCGACAAAACCGTCGTTCAATCTCCTGGTTACCAGAAGATTGAGCGGCTGCGCTGCTGGGACTCGTGTATGGTCGATGTCTACCGACGCATTGCCGGTGGTCACGATCCGCGCCCGGACAAGGCCCAACGCTTGCGCAACCGCTTCTACTGTAAATTCGATTATTATCCCACCGATTTTGGGCCAATGGCGTGCGTTGGCTGTGGTCGGTGCATTGATGTCTGTCCCGTCAACGTGGACATCACCGAGGTGCTGGAAGCAGTCAAAGCCAAGGGCAAGGCACTGGCTGCTGAAACACCATAAGGTACACAGCAAACATTATACATTGAGGCGACACTACGAGGTCGTAAAGATGGAGAATCCGTATCTTCCCTATCTTGGCCGCTTGGCCGACATCCAACCGCTGGCAAGCGACATTAGACTATTCAGGTTTGAATTCGATGACCAGGCCGTCGCCCAGGATTTCACCTATCAACCTGGACAGTTTGCTTTCGTCTCCGCGTTTGGTGTGGGCGAGGCGCCATTCGGCATCACCTCGGTGAGTGGCATTGATGACACGGTTGATTTTGCCATTGCCAAGGTGGGAACCGTGACCCGGGCCCTGCACGAGATGGGCGTGGGTGACAAAGTAGGAATACGCGGGCCGATGGGCAACTGGTTCCCCCTGGACGACATCAAGGGAAGGAACGTTGTCTTCCTGGGCGGCGGTATCGGTGGTGCACCACTGCGACCTGTCATCTCCTCGATCCTCCACGACCGAAGCAGCTACGGCGATATGACCATTCTGTGGGCTGCGCGAAACCCTGGACTGCTGGTGTTCACCGAGGAATATGACAGCTGGCGCCAGGCACCACGCACCCACTTGCACCTTACCGTGGACGAAGGCGATGAGAATTGGAACGGTCACGTGGGGCTGATCACCCGGCTCTTGCAGCAGGTCGGGCCGTCCCCAGACAATACCAGCGTCGTTATCTGCGGTCCGCCCATCATGATCCACTTTGCCGTCATTGAGCTGCAAAAGATGGGTTTTGCCTCGGAGCAGATCATTATGACCCTTGAGGCCAAGATGAAATGTGGTATCGGTAAGTGTGGTCGTTGCAACATAGGTGAGAAATATGTATGTCTGCACGGCCCGGTGTTCAGCCATTCAGAGATAAAGGGTTTCCTGGAGAGCTTTGTCTGATGAACACGCTCAACGACCAAACAGCGTGCGCATGTGCAACGCTCGAATTCTCGCCAGTTGGCGCGATGATCATGTCTAGCATCACAACCCCAATTGCTCGGTCAGCTGTTGCCGCATAGGTCACGTTGCCCCACAGCACGAGGGAAGGCACAGCAGACAACGAAAACACGAGGGCGCCGGTAGTAGGACGGGCGCCCTTGTTGCTGAGGGCCCTCACCGGGCTACTGGAGGGATGTGATTTCAGCAGTCAATGAGGTTTGTCGTTTGCCATTGTGACATCTGTCACTACCCGATGGCGCTGTCTTTGACTATACTAGAAGGTGGGGTTATGGCACTCCCCGACCAGACCAGATTCATAGGAGATCCACTGTGAACAAGATTCTGGAGAAGGAAGTCTTGAGCGATGTCGCCAAGCTGATGGTGGTGGAAGCGCCTCTGGTAGCCCGCAAGGCACAAGCGGGGCAGTTCGTCATCGTGCGCGTCGACGCATATGGCGAACGCGTTCCCCTAACCATTGCCGATTACGACCGAGAGGCCGGCACAATCGTGCTCATATTCCAGGAGGTGGGCAAATCCACCATGCAGATGGGCACCCTGGAAGCGGGCGATGAACTGGTCACCGTGGTGGGGCCATTGGGACACGCCACTGAGCTGGACAACTTCGGAACCGTGGTCTGCATCGGGGGAGGGGTGGGCATCGCCCCTATCTTTCCCATCGCCCGGGCCCTTAAGGAAGCCGGCAACACGGTCATTTCCATCATTGGAGCCCGCACCAATGAGTACCTGTTCTGGGAAGACCGTATGCGGGCAGTTTCCGATGAGCTGATCGTTTGTACTGACGATGGCTCGTACGGTCGCAAGGCGTTGGTGACGGAGCCGCTCAAGGAATTGTTGGAGTCACCGGGAAAGACCATCAGCCGGGTGTGGGCCATCGGCCCCATGATCATGATGAAGTTTGTATCGCTGACCACACAGCCATTCGAGGTGTCGACCATCGTCAGTCTGAATACCATTATGGTGGATGGCACCGGCATGTGCGGCGGCTGCCGGGTACTGCTGGATGACGGACCCCAGTTCGTGTGCGTGGACGGGCCGGAGTTCGACGGTCATAGGGTACAATGGGACAATCTGCTTTCACGTGTCCAGTTCTACAAAGAGCAGGAACAGGTTGCCGTCGAAAGATGGCACGAGAAATGCAAACTGGACGAGGTATCATAGCTCAGGTCAGAAAGGTATGCCAGGATGGCAAAGAAGACAATCATCCCCACCAAGACTCCTATGTCGGAACAGCCACCGGCTGAGCGCATCAAGAACTACGACGAGGTCCCCTATGGCTACACTCCGGAGCAGGCCATCGCTGAGGCCAAGCGGTGCCTGCAATGCAAGCGCCCCTTCTGTATTGAAGGCTGCCCGGTTGAAATCGATGTACCCGGCTTTCTGCAGCTGATAGCAGAGGGAGAGTTTCAGGGGGCCATCAACCTTATCCGGGAAACCAACGCCCTGCCGGCTGTGACCGGTCGGGTGTGCCCTCAGGAAGAGCAATGCGAGGCTGTTTGCGCCTTGTGTAAGCGTTTTGAGTCGGTTGCCATCGGCCGACTGGAGCGCTTTGTGGCCGATTGGGAAGCCGCCCAGGGGCCACTGCCTGTGCCGGAGTTGCCGCCGCCAACCGGCAAGAAGGTGGCAGTGGTGGGGTCAGGGCCGGCTGGCATCACCGTGGCTGCCGACCTGGCCAGGATGGGCCACTCGGTAACAGTCTTTGAGGCTTTGCACGAGCCCGGGGGCGTGTTGGTCTACGGCATACCCGAGTTCCGTCTTCCCAAGGCCATCGTGCGCCGTGACATAGACTACGTGTGCCGGATGGGGGTGGAGCTGGTTACCGATTTCGTGGTCGGCAACACCGCCACCCTGGATGAGTTGTTGGAGGATTTTGACGCCATCTTCCTGGGAACCGGTGCCGGCCTGCCATGGTTCTTGAACGTCCCGGGTGAGAACCTGAACGGTGTGTATTCCGCCAACGAATACCTCACCCGGGTTAACCTGATGAAGGCCTATCTTTTCCCCGAGTACGATACGCCCATCGCGTTAGGGCGACGGGTAGCCACCATAGGTGGAGGGAATGTGGCCATGGATTCGGCACGAACTGCCCTGCGCCTGGGAGCTGAGGAGTCCCTCATCGTCTATCGTCGCTCGCGAGAAGAGATGCCAGGTCGCGACGAGGAGATTCACCATGCGGAGGAGGAAGGGATACAGTTCCACCTGCTGACCTCGCCAGTGGCCTTCCACGGTGACGGGAAAGGCCAGGTGAAAGAGATCGAGTGTCTCAAGAATGAGTTGGGGGAACCGGATGCCTCAGGGCGACGACGACCGGTGCCCGTGCCAGATTCGAATTTCCGCATCCCGGCCGACATCGTCATCGTGGCCATCGGCCAGAGCCCTAACCCTCTGATCCCCAAGACCACGTCCGATCTTCAGACCGGCAGGCGGGGAACGGTCGTGGTAGACGAGGACACGATGAAAACCTCCAAAAGGAGCGTATTCGCTGGCGGTGACGTGGCAACCGGAGGGGCAACAGTCATCCTGGCGATGGGACAGGGCAGGATAGCCGCCAAAGCCATTGACGAGTACTTGAGAACTGGGGAATGGTAGGGGCCAGATTGAGGATACAGGCACCGGGTCCCACCGGTGCGGACCATCTCAGCCCACCGATCAGGTGAGGGCAAGCGAGAGGGTTGTTTCCGATGACTTCTCCAAACCTGGTGCTGCTGCACGCTCCCAGCATCTACGATTTCCGGCAGGAAACGGTCCTTTACGGCCCGCTGGGTGACTTCGTGCTGCCCCCTTTTGCACTGGACAGGTATCCACTGACTTATGGCGCGCTGGCCGGGCATTTGGAGCAGAACGGTTATCGCGTCCGTATTGTCAATCTGGCCAGGCACATGCTGGCAGACCCACACTTTGACGCCGAAGGAACCATTGCATCCCTTGAGCCGCTGGCGTTTGGCATAGACCTGCACTGGCTGGCGCACGCCCAAGGTGCCCTGGCCGTAGCTCAAATTGTCAAGACATTCCACCCCGACACCCCAGTGGTTCTCATGGGGCAGGCTGCCACCCATTATCATCGCGAGTTGATGAACTATCCCCAGGTCGACTACGTGCTGCGTGGCGATTCAACGGAGAACGCGTTGCTGAGCCTGATGAAATCCATGTCACAGGGACAGATGCCGGGCCAGATACCCAGCCTCACGTGGAGCACCCGCGAAGGGCAGGTGATGGAGAACCCGATGGCGCCACCATTGGAATCACTTGATGACCTGGACTTCAGCGGGGAGTGGCGCTGGACAGACTCCAGCATAGAGGACGGCTGGCCGGGATGTGTGCCCTTTGCTCGCCAGACCCACGCCCCGTTCTCCGTCTCTATGATGGCCCGGGGCTGCACTCACCATTGCACCCAATGCGGCACATCAGCGCGCGCCGCACGGCAGTTGAACGGACGTTCCACACCCGCCTACCGTTCGCCAGAGCGATTGGCTGAGGATCTGTACGATGCTCAGCGTCACCGGGATGGGGCCGCCTACGTTGCCGGCGACATCACCCAAAATGGCATGGATTATGCCCGTCGTTTCATACGGGCACTTGGCGGATTTCCCGATCTCGTATGCTTTGATCTGTTCCAACCCGCGCCCCGCGAGCTTCTGGACGATGTGGCCAGGGCGTTGCCTCAGGTGGCACTGGAGATCCCCATGGACTCCCACGATCCCCACATACGAGAGGCAATCGGCAGGCCTTACAGCAACTCGGCTGTGGAGAAAACCATTGAGGACGCGTTGTCGTCGGGATATGCTCAGGTGCGCCTCTATTTCACAATCGGGCTACCGTGCCAGGACTATGACTCGGTGATGGACACGGTGGCTTATTGCGACGAGTTGTTGACCGGATTCAACGGCGATGGACGACTGCAACCCTTCGTCGCCCCCCTTATGCCCTTCCTGGACCCGGGCAGTCTGGCCTTTGAAGAACCGGAGCAGACCGGCTATCGCCTGCTCTTCCGCACACTGGAGGAACACCGACGCGCTCTATTGACTCCCAGCTGGAAACATGCGCTCAACTACGAGACTGTCTGGATGAGCCGCGACGACATCGCTCGGGCGACATACGACTCGACCGGTGCTCTGGCCCAAATCAGGGCCAAACACGGCTTCGTCCCGGCCGGGCAGGCGCGGAAGATGCAGGAGTCCGTCGTTCAAGCTCACCAATTGATGGCCGAAATTGACCAGGCGATGGCCTTGGATGACACCGAACGGCTTCAGGACACATTGAGCGCTCTGAAACCGCGCATTGACGCGGCAAACCGGGCCGGACTGTGGAACCAGCGCCTTTCCACTTGGCGCCAAGATAACATCCGACGGTCCACCGTGGACGACAGGGCCGCCCTGGGTAGTGTCCGGCGGGCGTGGCTGGCCGTCAGAGAATGGTGGCAAGGCAGAAGCGACCATCAAGTATCTTGAGGCGGTGAGCTAACAGGCGTTGGAGGAACGAACAGCATGGCCAAGGGCCGCATCGTGGTCGATGAAGAAGCGTGCAAGGGTTGTGAGTTGTGCCTTCCGATGTGTCCAACCGGGCTCATCCAAATGGCCGACTATTACAACACCAAGGGCTACCGGCCGGCCAGGCTGGTTGACCCACACCATCGGTGCACCGGATGCACGCTCTGCGCCACGATTTGTCCAGATGCGGCCATCACTGTCTTTCGTGAGGTCAAGGTTAGATCACAGAATGGTCAAAGCGACGCCGATACCAGACTGTCAGCGGCGGCATAGGGGAGGAGCCGGACGGTGGCAAAGGAACTGTTGGTAGGCAATGTAGCTATTGCCGAAGCAGCCATTCGGGCGGGGGTCGAAGCGTTCTTTGGCTATCCCATTACCCCCCAGACCGAGCTGTTGGAACATATGGCCGGGCGTATGCCTGAGCTGGGCCGCGTATTCTTGCAGGCGGAGAGCGAGGTGGCGGCCATCAACATGGTGTACGGAGCCGCCTGCGCCGGCGCCCGGGTGATGACCTCATCCTCAGGACCAGGCATCAGCCTGATGCAGGAAGGCCTCTCGTATATTGCCATCTCCGAGGTGCCTGTGGTCGTGGTCGACGTCATGCGAGGGGGACCGGGCCTGGGCAACATCCAGCCGGCACAGGGCGACTACAATCAGGTCACCAAGACCGCGGGCCACGGTGATTCTCGCAGCATCGTTTTGGCCCCCAGTTCGGTGCAAGAAGCGGCAGACCTGACCGGGCTTGCCTTTGACCTGGCCGAGAAATACCGCACGATTGTTATCGTGGCTGGCGACGGAATGATAGGGCAGATGATGGAGCCAGCCGAATTACCTCCCATGAAGAGTCTACCTGCTACCCGCCCGGACTGGGCGGTGACTGGTGCCAAAGGTCGCTTGAAGAATGTCATCACTTCCGTCTTCCTTGACGCAGAAGTCATGGAAGCCATCAACTGGCGGCTGAAGGCCAAGCTGGATAGAATCCAGGCCGAGGAGGTTCGTTGCGAGCTGACGCTGGTCGATGACGCCGAGATTCTGATTGTAGCCTTTGGCAGTGCTGCTCGCATAACCAAGACGGCGATTCGGGAAGCACGAGAGCAGGGAATTCGGGCCGGTATGCTGCGCCCCATCACGCTACTTCCTTTCCCCAGCACAGCCATCGAAGAACTGTTAGACCGGGTGCAGACTGTGCTGGTGGTGGAGATGAACACCGGCCAGATGGTCGACGACGTGCGGCTAGCAGTTCAAGGTCGAGCGCCAGTCCATCTCTATGGGCGACCTGGTGGCAGCGTTCCGGTTCCTGACGAGATCCTGGATGTGATTATGTCGCTGCGGGCCTAGATAGCTGCTCCCCCCTGCCAGAGAGGCAACGGTTCAGGCCTAAACACCACTCCCCCGTTGAAGGCAGGGAAACGCCTGCATGCGGAGTACGCGTTCAGGTGGGCTATGTTCCAACTACCAAGACGCAAAGACACGAAGGCTTTGAGAAAAACGCTCAACTTGGAAGTATCCTCTTCATCCGTTTTCTCAGTGCCCTTGTGGCTTCGTGGTAGGAATTGACGGTTTCCATACGGAGGAAACTGCGCCAGACCACCCTGCTCAGCGATCGGGTTTGCTGGAACATGATGAAGGAACAAACGATGAAACAGCAATGGGAAGAGCGGGTAGTATATCAACGGCCACGGGCACTCGCCAGCGTTTCTACCGGCTATTGCCCGGGGTGCACGCACGGCCTTATCCATAAGTTGATCGCCGAGGCAATTGATGACCTGGGTATCCAGGAGACGACCATTGCGGTGGCACCGGTGGGGTGCGCTCTGTTCCTTACCGATTATCTGGAGGTTGATGGAGTCATGGCCGCGCACGGGCGAGCGCCAGCTATGGCCACCGGCATCAAGCGAGTAGAACCAGATAAGGTAGTCTTCACCTACCAGGGGGATGGCGATCTGGCTTCCATCGGCATGGCCGAGATCGTGTGGGCAGCCGCGCGTGGAGAGAACATCACCGTCTTCTTCGTTAACAACGCCATCTACGGCATGACCGGCGGGCAAATGGCGCCCACCAGTCTGCCAGGCCAGATCACCACGTCATCACCGAGAGGACGTGACGTGGAGACGATGGGTATGCCGGTGCGGATGGCCGAATTGCTGGCCGGGCTCCCCGGGGCTGCCTACGTTGTGCGCCGATCCGTCTATGATGCACGCACCATCAAGGCGGCCCGCCAAGCCATCCGAACGGCATTCCGGGTGCAGATGGAAGGAGTCGGATTCGCGTTGGTTGAGTTCCTGTCTTCCTGCCCCACCAACTGGAGGCTGAATCCCGCCCAGGCTCTGGAGTGGATCAAGGAAGACATGGAGCCCTACTACCCGCTGGGTGACTACAAAGTGTCAGACATCGCCAAACAGCTACAGTAGTACGCCACGGAGGAAGCCGTGCAACAAGCCATCGTGATATCTGGTTTTGGAGGTCAGGGAACGCTGTTCGCCGGCATGGTGTTGGCCTACGCCGGGATGGACCACGGCAAACACGTCACCTGGATCCCCAGCTATGGGCCGGAGATGCGAGGGGGAACAGCCAATGCCACTGTGATTGTCCGCGACGAGGAAATCGGTTCGCCCGTTGTCCGTTATCCGGATGCCGCTGTTGTTCTGAACAACCCCTCTATGGAAAAGTACGAGCCGCTGATCAAAGCCGGAGGGGTATTGGTGGCCAACATCTCGCTCGTCTCTGCACCGTCTCATCGACCTGATATCACGTGTGTGCCCGTCCCCGCCAGCGACGTTGCCACCCAGCTGGGAGATGTCAGGGTGGCCAATATGGTGGCGTTGGGTGCGTTGGCGAAAGCCACCAAGATACTGCCCGTAGAAGCAATCGTGCAGGCATTGCAGGATCACCTGCCTGAGCGCAAGCGTTACCTGTTGGAGCCCAATCGGCAAGCAGTGCAAGAGGGAGCCCAAATAGCCGAGAGGGGCGAATGGGCGAGTCAGCGAATCAGCGAATGAGCGAACGGGCGAGTCAGCGAATGGGCGAATGGGCGAATGAGCGAAGGCAGAGGGAGAAATCTCGTTTCGGATCAATGGAAGTGGCCTACCGGCCCGGCGGTGGCATGCAACCAGTCGTAGGGCCGGAATCCCCACTGTCCAAGGTTGCCACGTCCTGCCCGAGACCCAGTGGCTGGTTGGCGCGCAGATCAGCCTCGTCCGGGTGTTCGACCTCGGCTGTGAACTGCTCCAGAATCTCTAGCTGTGGCTCGGTCGGTTTGACAAAGGGTCGGACCTGTCGAATGAGAGCAATCGCTTCCTCCACCCGCATACCGGTGCTGATGAGGTAGGCAGCGGCCATGGTTGGTGCCCGCCCGACGCCGCTGGCACAGTGCACGTATACCTTTCCCCCCTGCTGAATGACCTGGCTGGTGAAACCCACGCCTGAGCGCAACTGCTGCATGGTGGGGGCGTGGTCATCCGGGGTAGGCAGCCATACATAGGCGTCCGGGGCTATGCCGTGAGCGGCATCATCGAATTCACTGCGCATGTTCACGACGGCGGTGATACCCCGGGCTGCCAGCCATCGCCAGCCAGCGGCGTTAATCTGCCCTCCAACGCACAGGTCAGGCGTTATGGCGCAATAGCGCCACACCGGCCGGCCCACCGTCCACAGGTACAGGCGAGTCCAGGCCCAGGTGAAGGTGACAGCCACCCCATGATGGCGCAGCCGCCAGACCGCAATTCCCATACCCTTCACCATCAGGCGTAGCCACTTCACTCTACATCACCTCACAAGGAAGCCGATCAGACATCTTCTCTATCAGCCAGCGTGAAACAGTGCAAGGCCTGGGAAGGAATCGACTCAATGATTTGATCGTCACGCCCCAGGGTAGCAGCCACGCCAACCTGGCTGCCCAGCGAAAGACCCAGCACCTCAAGGGGAAGACAGACTTCCCATACACGTTCCCCGGCAGTACTCTCCACGGAAGATTCTACCTCCAACCAGCTTCCCCGCTGGCTGGCCAGGCGCAAGGTAGCGCCAAAGCCGGGCACCAGGTCTACCCGCCAGTTTGCCCCGAACGGTGTCTGGCCGACTTCAACCTCCTCCTCCAGCGTAAGGAATAGGGGCTGTTGGTCTGACTCCGCCTCGGCCTGGAGGAAAAGGCTGACCTGGTAGGGACCGAACGCGGATCGCGACTCCAGCCGGAAGAAAAGGGAACTGGGGTTGTAGCCGAAGTAGAGCCGGCGCAGTAGGGTGGCCTCGGCCGGCTGCATCGCGCCGGTGGAAGCAGTTGGCTCCAGAAGGCCGGCGCCCGCCCACTCCAGGCTGCTTTCCTCGCCCGCCACCAAGTGGGGCGTGATGTAGGCATGGGGAGACCGATAGTCGCGCGGTTCGGCTATGGCCCGGATCGGTTCCGTGAGCCAGGGAGGCACCGGCCGACCGATGATGAAATACACGCTGGCCAGATGATCCCGAAAAGCGCAATCAAACAGATGGTCCTGGCCGCTCACGTTATGGCTGTAGTACCACCAGAACCAGTCGCTCCCCTCGGCAATGTAGATTTGTCGCCACGCTTCCGCCAGCACATCCAGGCTGGCGCCGGCCGTGGCGTTCTGCCAGGCAACCAACTCCCGGCGCACTTGTGCCAGTGTCTCCCACGCCTGGTTTTGCTCGGCCTCGCCAATCCAGGTCTCCAGATTGCCGCCAATCCACGAACCGGTGGCCAGGCGACTGATCGCCTGACGAGGGGGGTACTGTTCCAGGTACTCTGAGACGGTCACCGTCTGGATGGCCTCCTCTTCAGTAAGCCGCTGGTAGAGATGATGAAGAAACGGGTCGCCATAGTCAGGATAACTCTCCCAACAGTTTTCACCATCCAGGATAATGGAAACCAGATAGGGATGGTCGGGATCGTCCAGTCTCTCACGGATGATGTGTAGTCGACCGATCAGGTCCTCGGCCGCATCCTGGCCAGACATGCCTTGGTAGACAAAGCCGATTCGATCCGACAGGGTATGATCGCGAAAGATAGCGGCCATTGGCGGATCCCTGGTCGGGCCGGGAGAAACGGCCGTCCGACCCGTCTCAACCGACATTGCATAAGGCTGGTAGAGGAAACGGGGGTTGTTCAGGTGGCCGGCAGGGTCGCGGTCTATCTTCACCCCCAGCGAGCGAGCCAGGATGGCTTCGTCCGTGGCAAACCAGCGAATGCCATGGCGCTCCAATACTGGTAGCATCTCAGGGCACACCGCCCCCTCTGAAGGCCACAGTCCACGGGGCGCTTCGCCGAAGTGCCGCCTGTGGGCTTCGACACCACGTCTCACCTGCTCCATAACATCCTCAATGTGCCGGAAGGAGACACCGGGCAACGGTAACCCCGGGCTGGCGCGAAGTGCTGTCTCCAGATCGGTCAGCAGGGGCAAGATGGGATGGTAGTAGGGCGAGGTGGTCAGCTCAATCTGCCCCCGATCGCGCAAATCGTTGTAGAGAGGGATGACGCGCGCCAAATGTTCCTGCTGCTTGCGCAAGACCAGCTCGATGTCCCCATGGGTGAAACCTTGCCCCTTCTCCACCAGCGCCAGCACCTCAGGATCATCCTCCAGCGCCAGGGGGTCAATCCAGACCAGGTTAAACCAGGCAACCAGGTCCCGATAGAAGTCGTCACTCAACAACTGGTGCCCACCACGCACCTGGTGTCGCAACGCCAGCAATTGATTGTAGCGTGGATAGGGGCGGATCACCTTCTCCCAATTGGCACTGAAGAAGAAAGCAAGCAAGTATGCTTTGTCGTCATCAGACCAGGCATGCTGGCGGCTGAGGGCCAACGCCCGGTCAACAGCCTCTCCGTGAGCATACGCCAGGATTTGCTCCACCAGCGAGGGAACGAAGTTGAAGGTGGCCTTTATCGCCGGGTATTGGGCCAGTATCTGGGCCATGTGGATATACTCTTTGGCCCCATGCAGACGCGCCCAGGGCAAGACGTACTCGCCGCCGGTGTATTCCCGATAATAGGGTTGATGCATGTGCCACACAAAGGCGACGTAGAGAGGGTGAGACAAGAGGGGGAACCTCTATTGCGGTGCGGTAATCGCCTGGTCAAAGGTGGCGGCAATCAAGCGCGCCTCCTCCACCAGTTCGGGCACAGCCTCAAAGATGGCCTGTCCCCTCATGTCGGCCTCCACCGCACGCGGATTGGCCGACAGGAAGCCGATGACCTCAGAATCGGGCAGGTTGTTGCGGATAAAGTCACGATCAGCCTCTCCGCGCACCTTATTGCCCACCACATAACTACGGGTCACCCCAATATCGGCTGCCAGACGCTGAATGGTCTGAGCAGTGCTCAGGCTGCGCAGGCCTGGCTCGACCACGATGATGAAAGCGTCCACAGCGCCAGCGGTAGCGCGCCCCAGGTGTTCGACGCCAGCCTCCATGTCGAGGATCATGACCTCATCCCGGTAGAGTATCAGTTGGGTGACCAGTGCCTTCAGCAGGGCGCTTTCGGGGCAGATGCACCCACTGCCTCCGCTGCTCACCGTGCCCAGCTGTAGCAGGCGAATGCCCTGGTGAGTCACGCTGAAGCGGTCGGGGATATCATCAACACGCGGATTCAGGGTGAAAAAGCCGCCCGAAGTGCCAGGCTTGGCGCCGGTCCGTTCGTAGATCAGCTCTTCCATCTCTGCAATGGGTCTTATCTGATGGGCCAATTCTGCGGGCATACCCAATGCGTAGACCAGGCTGGCAGCAGGGTCGGCGTCGACGGCAATCACTGCCTGCCCTGCCTGGGCGTAGATGTAGGCCAACAAGGCGGCCAGGGTCGTCTTCCCTACCCCTCCCTTGACAGTGATCGCCATTTTGGGCATACGTTTGTCCTTTCGTATAGGCCCTGGATCGTCCAGGTGCGTGGCCTACACCGCCAACCCGCGGACACATCGGAGTGTGCGGACCCACAAACGCTGTGGACTTCTCCTGTGGCCCCTGTCCCCGTCTCCTAGGGCAGACGGGGACGTGATCAGGGATTGTCTGTGTTATCGGTTCAAGCCATGTGGGTTGCTCTGCGAGGCCGCTCTTCCGCCATCACCGGGGCTGAAGCAGGTTCCGCCAGCTCCTGGATGACAGGCCTGGGCAGACCGGCTTCTTCTACCAGCCGAGGCACAATGGATTCCCAGTGCACGGCCATGATATGCATACCGCTGAGACCAGGTGTGTTCTTGATTCGCTCGATCAACTCGAGCGCGATGGCCACGCCTTCCTGCTGCATTGCTTCTTTGTCACCGGCATTATCCATGCGCTTGATGATTTCAGGGGTAAGCACCACGCCGGGGACTTCCTCGTCCATGAAGTGGGCAGCACGGGCACTCTTGAGGGGGACGAGACCGGCCAGGATGTACACCCGGTCCAGTAGATTGCGCTTGTCAAGAGCCTCCAGCCAATCAGTGAAGCGGTCGTAATCGAAGATGGGTTGCGTCTGAATGAACTGGGCGCCAGCATTGATCTTCTTCTCGGCGCGGATAGCCTCGAACATGGGAGGCGCGCCGAAGGGCGAGGCGGCCGTCCCCAGGAACCACTGCGGCCTGGTCTTCAGCTTGCGCCCGTCAAGGTACTTGCCCTCATCGCGAATGCGACGCAACATCCACAACATCTGGATGGCGTCCAGGTCGAACTGATCTGGTTTGGCGATCGGCGATAGGCCGAAGCGATGATGATCACCGCTGAGACACAGGATATTGCGGATGTCCATACCAGCAGCGCCCACCGCGTCCGACTCAACCACAATGCGACTGCGGTCACGAGCCTGGATCTGCATCACTGGTTCCAGGCCAGCATCCAGACATATCTTGCTGGAGGCGATGCTGCTCATCCGGACTGTCGCCGAGGCATTGTCCGTGAAATTGGCGGCGCTCACATACGGCTTGAGCATGCTCGCTTTCTTGTAGATGCCCTCACGTGACGCATCCAGTGGCGGCGCGATCTCAGCAGTGGTGACAAAGGCACCCGTGCGCAGGTTTGCTTCCAGCAGGGATATCGGCTCGGTGTAGGCCGGCGGGTGGTAGACCGAATCGCCTTGCCACCAATCCGGCTGTCGAAGCGCATAGAAATAGGCATCCCACTCGCGCTTGAATTTGTCACGCTTGAAGAGGAAGTCTGCAGGATGGGGACCTTCACCGCGCTTACGCCATACCCTGATCATGTCGAGCCACTGCTCGTGACCGGTGCGCGAGCCGTCAATGGGGGCATTGATCTCCAGCAGCGTGTCGAGACGGCCCAGCTTCTCGGCCCGGTCGTAGATGACGTACCAGGTGCAGGGCCGTGAGGGGTCCACCTCGCAGTGGTCGGGAGTAGCGCCTCCACACAACCCATTGCGCAAACCCTTGGGGCAAGTCATTGGACAAACGAAAGCCGTCTCCTGCAGAATACAGTTGCCGCACATACGACAGCCAAAAAACACGCCTTTGGCGAACGCTTCAAAGCTGGCGAACGCACGTATCGGCAACGAATCGCGATGCATAGGTCTGAACGCTGGCTGATAGCGTCGTGGTGAGAATATGGACATCATCTGTCTCCTGTATTTCAAGTTGCCATTTCGGACTGTTCGATTGGATATGTCGCCAGCCTAACACAATGTTGTTAACGTGGCATTAGAGAACCGTTGGATTCCGAAATGACGTTCGCGCGGTCACTTGTTTTCAGCAATCTGTCCCAGAACTGTGATGCGCCATCACCCTCACAGTGACGGCAAGAGATATGCGTAAGCGCTCAGGGCCGCCTTAGCGCCCCCCCCCATCGCCACCAGGACGCGCTCCACGTAGGTATCAGACACATCGCCAGCAGCGAAGACGCCGGGCACATTGGTTCGATTGCGCTCGTCAATCTGGATATGGCCTTTCGGCTCAAGATCGACCAGGTCAGCCACGATTTGCGAATTGGGAATGAGGACCATCTCGATGAAAAACCCATCGGCTTTGACCCGAGAGATCCCCCCATCGGGTGCCTTGACCACCACACTCCGGGCGTAGTCATCCCCTGACACCTCAACGACCTGATAGCCTTCCAGGGTGGTCACGTTTTCCGCAGACCGCAGTTTATTGCCCAGCGGAGAGTCAAACACGCGCCCAACAGGGCCCACCAGGTGCACGTGGTCAGCCACCAGAGCCATCTCGGCGGCCGATCTGAGGGCCAACTTGCCATCCCCGATAATGACAGCCGTTCTGCCGCCAAAAAGATGCGCATAACTGACAGCCGAATAGCTCAGGCCACGCATCAGATACTTCTCCTCGCCTGGCACGTTCAATCGTTGATGCTGCACCCCGGAAGCAATGATGACAGCTGCCGCCAGCAAGACAGCCCCCTCCTCGGTGTGGACTGCAAACCCGTCGCAATGCCGACAGACCTGCTTGACAGCGGCTATTTGATAGGCAAAGCCTTGACGTTCGAGCTCGGCCTTGAAACTGTCAACCATATCGATTCCCAACGCGGCCGGCTGCTCCTCCACTGAGGGTATCGCCATATGATAGTTCGCCTGACCGCCCAGGTCCTTCGACACCAGCAACACGTTCAGACGTTTGCGGAGAGCGTACATTGTGGCGGTCAGGCCGGCCGGCCCGCCTCCAACGATAATCAGATCGTACATTGTGTCACCTCCCCTATGAAGTGACCAAGGCCCGCCTGGGTCTCGGCAATCAGGTAGCGCTTCACACCCGCAGATACGAGTCAGTGTAGATCACGTCGTTGTAGAGAACCTGAACGGTCTTGAAGACGTCCACCTGCTCAGGATCGCCCATATCAACGTCATCGGCGGTGAGTCTGTCCATCTCCAGCGTCTTGTCGTAGAGCGTGAGCAACAACTTGCCCAGCCCGGTGCTGTCGTCGCGCTCGTTCACGATGCGGATGAACTGGTTCTGTTCTTCGTCGAACGGATCGGCGATGACGTAATCTACGCCCACTGCCATCAGCATTATCAGGTAGGTTCGGTTGATAAGAGGGCGCATCTCGTTGGGCACCGCATTGGACACGTTACTCAAACCCACGTTGGTCATAGGAGGCGGATCCCCAGCCACCTTGAGAATGCGCACCGCTTCCACACACTCAGGGCAATACTCCTGGCATCCGCTCACGGTCAACACCAAGGGGTCTATCAACAGGTCAGGCAGAGGTATGTCGAGCTCCATCGCCCGCGGGATCAGGTATTCAAGCGCGATGTTCACCCGTTCCTCAGCGCTGACCGGAATGCCAGCCTTGGCCATTGTCAGCGCGATCAACTTGGCATTGTATTCCTTGGCCAGTGCGGGAACTGTTGCCAACCGTTCCTCTTCTGCCGACGTTGAGTTGATAATGCATTGACGCTTGGCCACTTTCAGGGCCTCTTCAATGGCCGTCAGATTGGTTGTATCCAGGACAAGGGGCACATCGACCACATCCTGCACGCCCTTCACCATCCACGGCAAGATCTCGTGACCCGCCTTCTTCTGAGGCCCGATGTTGAGATCGACGGCGTCCGCGCCCGCCTCCACCTGCTCCACTGCCGCATTCTGGAAGAATTTGATGTCACGCTCGGCCACAGCTTCCTTGACTCGCGGCGAGATGATGTGGATGTTTTCACCGATGATGTACATATTTCTTCCCTCCTTGGAATTGTGTCATGGCTCGTCTTCCCGAGAGGCCAGCACCTCTGCTACCGATGGAAAGCTCGTCAGGTCCGTATGAGGCAGGAAGAGAGCCGAGGTGAAGGCGTCGAAGAAAGTATTGTCGGCTGAAAGCTCCAGGTAGGTTATCCGTCTGGCCACCTCAGCCACCTGCCGACGAACTCCACGATTGAGCAACGCCAGCAGGGCTCCCTGCAAGGCTGTATTGCCCATAAAGCGGAACTTCTCCCAGGGCATATCGGGCAGTAGTCCAATCTGGATCGCTTTTTCGATGTTGATATACTGCCCGAAAGAACCACCGATCAGCACCTGGTCGACCATTGACAGGTCCGTACCCACGCTTTGGGCCAACACCGTGAAGCCGGCATAGATGGCCGCCTTGGCCCGGATCAAGTTATCAACGTCTACCTTGCTGAAGACAATGTCGCGCCCGTGCTCGGTCTCACCTTCCCAGGCCACCACATATTCAGGCCCGTGTTCTCCCTGGCGAATGCGAGGGGAACCCGTGTGGAGATTCGGATTGCCGGCCTTGTCTATCACGCCGGTGATGAACGTTTCCGCTAACAACGAGATAAGGCCAGACCCACAAATGCCCCGAGGTGGGGTTGGCTGGCCCTTGGCCTCCAACCTGGGATCGGGGATTACCCGGTAGGTGGGTTCATACGTCTGGCTGTTGATCCATACCTCCTCAATAGCGCCGACGCTGGCTCGCATGCCATCCCGCACACCAGCCCCCTCAAAAGCAGGGCCGGCAGAGCAAGCGCAACTGATCAGCCAATCGCAGTCTCCCAACACGATTTCACCATTCGTTCCCACATCCAGAAACAAGGAGGTGGCTTCGCTGTCGCACATCTGGGATCCCAGCACGCCAGCCGAGATATCAGCGCCCACATAGCTGGCCACGCCAGGCAGGCAGTCCACGTTGGCTTGAGGATGAACGGCGATACCCAGCTGGCTGGCACGCACGGGCGGTGGATAGTTGATGGTAGTGACGAAGGGATCCAGCCGGATGGACTCGGCCGGCAAGCCCAGGAAGAGGGGAATCATTGTGCTATTGCCGGCCACCGTCATCTTATGAATCTCACCGGGGTCAACCTTGGCCCGGCGAGCCGCTCGCTGGATCACCTCATTGATCGTGGCCACCACCAGGGATTGCAGCTCCGCCAGGCCGTCATTCTTGCTGGCATAGATGATCCGCGAGATGACATCCTCACCTCGCCTGATCTGGCCGTTATACTCAGCAGCCTTGGCCACCACCTGGCCGGTCAGCAGATCCACCAGGTATACGCTGACAGTAGTGGTGCCAATGTCCACCGCCGCGCCCCAGAGGTGCTGCGTACGGTCGCCGGGCAACAGGTCCACCAGGCGGGGAGGCCCTTCCGGGCGATCCCAGGTATCCGCCTCCACCACCGCGGTGACAGTCCAGTCAGCCTGGCGCAGGACACCTGCCAGGGAGCGCAGCGTGTCCAGGTCAGCCACCAGATCAAGCACGCCAAACATGGTCGCCATGGTGCGCTTCAAGCGCGACCAGTCGTCGGTCTGATCATGCGTCGTGGGCGGATCGATGGTCAGCGACATCAATCGCATGGGTTGATGTTGCTGGGGGTCGTAAGTGAAGGGGAGAGTGATTTCACCAGCAGTCTTGTCGGTGACCAGCCGCCGCTCGATCTTCTCCTGGGGGGGGATGGTGACCACCGCATCCCCTTGAATCACCGTCTGGCAGGCCAGCACATAGCCAGCTGCCACGTCTTCCGCAGAAAGACGCACGGTAGAGCGGCAGCGCACACCCCCGCCGCCGTCAGCCACAATGACGGCGCACCGCCCACAGCGCCCCTGGCCACCACAGGGGATATTCAGGTCAATCTCAGCCAGGCGCGTCGCTTCAGTGAGCAGCGTGCCCGTGGGGACCTGAACTACCTTGTCAGATGGCTCAAAACGTACGGTATGCGTGGCGATAGCTCTTCTCACTTCCTCGTAACATTGGCCGGGAGCAGCCCCTATTGGGCGTGCAAGATGACCCGGCACAGGGAGGCGTCGGGATAGGTTGGAAGTCCCCTAGCCCCACTGCGTCTTAAGGTAGTTGGGCAAGTCTACCGCTTCGCGTGGACCGACGTTGATATCCCAGCCGGGGAGTTCCTCCTCGAGCTCGCCCATCAGCACCGCCACGTGGCCTGGAAGGATCAACCGCTTGTGATCTATCTTCTCGGCTATCCCAGTGGTATTGACGCTCTTGGCAATTCGCTCCGCGTCGAATTTTCCGGCCGCCCAGGCGGTCAACACGCTCATACCTTCGGCGTCGGCCACCAACAGCCAACCAGGCAGGCCGCTGCTCTCCACCTCGTTGGCCACCGCAAAGTAAGTGATGGAGAAGTTGGTCGTGACCATCAGTGGATCACCAGGGCTGGGTTTGTTGATCTCATAGACACCTGGCAGCACCTGGATCGGCTTCTGAGGATCGGTGAAGAGATTGGCACGCATCACAATCAGCGGATAGACGGTAGCCGGACTGAACCTGTCGATGACAACATAGCCCGCATATTTGGCAATGTGCTGACCGGCCAATATGGGATCGTCTCCAGCAAAGGCAATCAGCGGATAGCCCACCCGGCGCTCGTTTTGCTTCAACGCCAACCGCCGCAGTTGGGTAGAGGCCGCCAGGCTGCCACTGTAGTCTCGGGCACCAGGGTCAAGCACGATGTCCTCAACACCGGCTCCCTTGACCTGATCCGCCAGATCGGCCAGAGCACCTATACCGTCGTCCGAGCGCACTGTCAGGGGAACCTTGTACTCCGCAGCCAACTTGGCCATAGCTTCCCAATTATCGGAGGTGGCAGCCCACAACAACGGGGTTGTGCCTTCGGCTGCCTTAAGACCAGCCTCTGCCTTGGCCGGGTCTTCGGTCAGGAGAATGAGGGGAAAGCCACATTGCTCCTTGACTGCCGCCACGGTGGCGCCAAAATCACCCCCCACGTCCTCAACGGCGATTCCGTCGAGGGTCAGTTCCATCCCCACGTAGTCCACCAGATAGTCATTCACTGCCTTGGCCACCTCGGCCGCGTCAGATTGGTTGTCTTTCACGCGCACAAACAGACCAGCCGGGTTGTAGAAGGTCTTTTCGTGACGGAACAGTACCAGCTCGTTGCCCGCTTTCATCTCGTGTTCCGTGCCCTTCACCGTCACCAGTCGAATGGGTGGGGCAGCAGATGCCTCCAGCTGGTTCTTTGACTCTTCCTCAACGTAGGGACACAAGGACAACTCGACCTGTTTGGCAGCCAGCTTCATTGCGAAAGCCAGGCAGGTGGGAAAGCCACACTCCTTGCAATTGCCGTGTGTCTTAACGTCGGCGTCCTTGCTGCTGGCAGGCAACAGTTTATAGATTTGAAGGCCAGAAAGGGCCATAGTGATTTGCCTCCGATCGTTAACTGGTTACTGCAACATACGTCGTCTCACCGGCCCGCTGGCGTGAGCCACCTGTGTCTGCGCCCCAGGTG
>JAUVRU010000298.1 GCA_030597485.1 Anaerolineae bacterium | reverse complement strand
GTCAAAGGGCCGCTAACTGCACAACCTCGACAGCAGGTTCTTTCGTAGCTGCCGTTGGCCAACCGGCCGCCAATATCCAAGGATGGCGGTCGCGGCCGTTGAGAATGCGGACGTTCTCGCGCCAGGAGTAGTTATCAGCACAATGAGACGCCCCGGGCCAGTCGTCTACTTGTTACTTGAAGCTAGTCTCATACTGGGACTGTGCTATATCACATTTGTCAGTAGCACATATGTGCGTTTCTATTTCTATTGGCCGAGATTGATCTCACAGGCACTGGTGGCGTTGATCCTTGTCGGCTGGCTCGTCAGCAAACTGTCACCGGTCTGGCCTTGGTGTCGGCAACAAGAATGGCCGGCTACCCCTCTGGATCGCCCGTTGCTAGCATCTCTGGGAGTAGTGCTGCTGGCCACGGCCTTCTCGCGCCACCCCCGTCTCAACGTGGAGAGTGTGCCTCTCATTATTGTGTACGCACTGGCGTTTTGGTTTCTCTATGAGCAAGTTCAGGCCGGGTGGTTCTCTGACTTGGCACTGAAGTCCCTGCTTGTGGTAGGCGTAATCGTATCCCTGTTCTCCTTCATAGGGCTGATATGGTGGTATCTCGGCTATCCGGGTGGTCCGGCCTGGCCCCAGCTAGGCCTTGGCATTGTACCTCCATTTCCCCGGCTGGGGTCACTGGGCGGCCCTAACCACCTCGCCGCCTTTCTGGCTCCGCTAGCGACATTGGCGCTGGCGCTGAGTCTCAGGCCAAGTACCTGGTCACGACGATTGGTTCTCTGGGCATTCTCTCTGACCATGATCACGCTAGTCGCTCTCACCCAGTCCCGCGGTGGACTGGTGGGCATGATGGCCGGTCTGGCGGTCGTTGTCGTTGGCAGCTGGCCCCGGGTGGGACAGCGCTGGCCCCGACTACGGCCCACCCGGTGGCGGCTCATCGCGGCGGCAACAGTACTGTTTAGCATCTCCGTGCTGCTAATGGCGAAAGTCTATCAACTGAGAGGAATTGGGAAGCGGGTCAGCCTGGCAGCAGACGCAGCTGGCCGACTGGATATCTGGACTGTAGCGCTGCGAGTAGCAGCCCAATACCCCGTGCTCGGAGTCGGGCCTGGTGCGTTTGCATCGGCATATCTCCAATACCGAGATGCCAACCAGCTCTTCAAGCCGTTCTCGCAAGCTCACAACATCTATCTGCACATCCTAGCCACGCTGGGTGTGGCCGGGTTCTTGACCCACGCATGGCTGGCACTAGCACTCATAGGGATGGTCTGGCGATTATGGCACACAAAGCAAGATTGGGCTCAGCGATCGGTGCGCCTGGGATCTATAGCCGGGTTAGTGACCATTGCCGCGCACGGGCTGTTCGACGCCTTGTCGCTCGATTTCCCCGCCGTCTCTCTGCTGGCGGTGATCCTGACCGCGTTCGCTCTCCGCCCTGTCTCACCATTGCGCCCACCCTTGTCTTCGCCGCACCGATGGTGGCCCTGGCCGACTGCGGTGGTGATACTCGCCTCTCTTGGTCTGGGCATCGCTATTTGGTCAGACTGTGGCAGGGCCGCCTTCAATCGCGCTGTATCAGCCTCCCACAGTGGAGATTGGTCGGCAGCCGTTGAGGCACTGGAAACCGCTGTCCGCAGAGACCCGAATTACGATTACTACCACCTGCAGCTAGGCCTGGCATATAGCCAACTGGCACCAGACAACCCTGCCTACTTGGACAAAGCCCTCGTCGCTTACCGGGCTGGCGGAATCGGGACTGACTACTATGCTCCCAACCGGGCTAACTTCGCCTGGCTCCTCTGGCAAACGGGGCAACAAGAAGCCGGTCTGGAGGAGACGGCTCTTGCCGTGCAGATGGCCCAAGGCCGACGCGCGCGCACCAGCGACCTGCTGCTGGCCAGGTATCACCTCAACCAAGGTCTCATGCTGGAGGAGTTGAGTCAGCTGAAGGCAGCACACAGTCAATACGCACAGGCAGTGGCCCTTTTCCCCGAGATTCTCAGCCTGTCATTTTGGGACGCCGGTCATCCCGCCGCCCGCAGCCGGGAGCAATTAGCAGAGACATCTACGAACCTTCTCAAATCAACAGAGGGGGAGGTAACTGCCTTGCAGCATGGCAAGTTCGCCTACTACCTCCATGCTTGGAATGAGGCGGACCGCTGGCTAAGAATGTTCCCCCACGAACCAGAAGATGAGGTGTCGGCATGGGTATTGCTGGGCTCCATCGGCCTCGACACCGGCAATGCGGCCCAGGCCCTCGATGCAGCCGAACATATCCTGAATATCCGTCCTTTTGCGGTGTCAGCGTACACGCTGCGGGCGAAGGCCCACCTGGCTCTCAACGACCTGGACGCCGCTGCCGCCGACCTTGAGGTGTTGCGCTTCCTGGCACCCGAATACAACCTCAGTTTTCTTTGGGGCCAATTGGCGGAGGCGCGAGGCGAAACCGAGGAAGCGGCTCGCCACTACCAGACAGCCATCGGCACAGCCACATCGATAAAATCACAGAACTATGGACCGTCGGTGTGGCTGCGATCTCCACTGGCCACCGAGACTGTGCCTTTCCTGCAACGACCGGTGGAATCCGAGGTCCCGATTCCGGCCTACCTTGCCCTGGGAACTCTGTACGCCCGGCAAGGCATGACGTCGGAGGCATGGGACGCCTATCACGCAATCCTACAGATCAACCCCCATCATATTGAGGCCCAGGAAGGACTGGCGGGCCTGCCGTGAAATGTACCTTGGCAGGGTTCAGGTTAGTTTGATATAGGTGGACGCGATTCACATGTTACGAGTACCCACGTTTCGTTATCTGGTCACGCCCACTTTCGCGGTGGTCATTGTATGTCTTCTCTACGTGGCAGCGGTGCTCATCCGCGTTGAAGCCGACCCGCTGGCCTTCGCAGTATTGGGTACCCGCTTCAGCCAGGGTGACCCCCAGGGCAGTGAGGGCTACGATGGTCAGTTCGCTTACCAGATCGCGCTCAGACCCCTGGACGCCGCTCCTTACCTGGATGTGCCCGCCTACCGGTATCAGCGCATCCTGTACCCTATGCTCGCTCGATTGCTGGCACTGGGGCAGCCAGAGGCGATACCGTGGACCCTTATCCTGGCCAACCTAGCTGCCATCGGATTGGGGACGTGGGCCACTGAGCGGCTCCTGCTACATTTCGGTGTCAGTCGGTGGTACGCCTTGTCCTACGGGCTGTACGGCGGTCAGCTGCTGGCGCTGCGCACTGACCTCAACGAACCTTGGGCCCAGGCACTGGTGCAATGCGCTATGCTGGCCTGGGCCAAAGATAGGCGTCCGGTGGCGATTTGCGCTTTCGGCCTGGCCGCGTTGACCAAAGAAACCACATTGATTTTCCTGGCTGCCTATATGCTATACAGTCTGAAGAAGCGCATGTGGCGGTCGAGTATTGGCCTGTGTGCCGCCGCGCTACCCTTTGTCATGTACCAGGCACTGCTGTGGGCGTCGCTTGGCAATCCAGGTATCGGGTCCGGGGGCGCCAACGCTACGCCATTCAGTCTCGTCCCCCTCGCCGGTTGGCTGGAAATCGCACAGGTCAACCTGGTACCCTTCTTGTTGATATCCCTGATTGTGGTGCCTATGTCGGTGCTGCCAGCCATCGCCGGCATCGTGTTGAGCCTGCGAGACCTGCTTCAAGGCAAAGACCATCCCATTGCTTACAGCTTGCTGCTCAACGCCCTGGTCATCTTGTTTCTGCCCGCATCGACCTTTCGCGAACCGGCCGCTATGGTGCGTCTGACGCAGGGATTGGCCGCCAGCATGGTCGTGTATGGTGGCCTCCGGAGATCCACACGTGTCCCTACCCACAGCATGTTGTGGATAGCCACCAACGTCCTGCTCATCAAAGGGGTAGCTATGTGAACACCAAATGGAGTTCCGCTCGCACCCTGCCGTTCTGGTTGGCGCTAGCAGCACTGGTGGGTGCTGCCTATCTGCTGGTGGCAGCTGTCGGTTACGCAGTGACTGGATTCCCGCTCGACGACGCCTGGATCCACCAGACCTATGCTCGCAAGCTGGCCACCACCGGTCAATGGGCCTTCGTGCCCGGCCAGGTCAGCGCGGGATCTACCGCACCGCTATGGAG
>JAUVRU010000157.1 GCA_030597485.1 Anaerolineae bacterium | reverse complement strand
GCGTGACAATGGGGTTGCCGTGCTGTTGGTGTCGGCGGAGTTGGACGAGATCATGTCACTCTCCGATCGTATCGCGGTGATATACAGGGGCCAGATCATCGCCACGCTGGACGCGGCCGAGGCCACCCGGGAGCAGCTGGGTCTGTTGATGGCGGGCATCACGCCTCAGACAGAACTGGCGGACAAGGAGGTAGACCGTGCCGTTGGGTAACGACGTTTCCTCAGAGAGCATCACCGGGAAATTGCGAGTGGGGTTGATCGCCGATGTCGGCAAGATCGACGACGGCACCTTCAATCAATACGCCTATGAGGGCATGATACGGGCGGCCCAAGAGTTCGACATGGATACCACCTACATCGAGTCAGCCCGGCCCGAAGACAGCGAGGGCAATATCTTGGTGTTGATCGAGGGTGATTGCCACCTGATCGTCACGGCCGGCCCGGGATTGGGGTTGGTGGTGGAACGGGTGGCAAAGGACCATCCTGACGTTCGTTTTGTCACGGTGGATTTCGCACCCTCTCCGCCCTTGCCCAACGTGATGAGTCTACTTTTCGCCGAGGATCAGGCGGGGTTTCTGGCCGGTGCCCTGGCGGCATTGATTACCCAGAGCAACGTGCTGGGAGTGGTGGCCGGCGATGAAGTCCCTCCCGTGATCCAGTTTCGCAAGGGATTCACCAACGGGGCCAGGCACGTGAACCCCAGAGTGAAGGTGCTGGGCGAATACATCGAATCGTTCACCGATCCCGAGAAGGGACGGTCGGTGGCGATGTCGCTCATCGACGATGGGGCGGACGTCATCTTCGGCGCCGGCGGTCAGACCGGCAGCGGCGGCATCAAGGGAGCCGCCGAGCAGGGTGTTTGGGTCATCGGGGTGGACCAGGATGAATGGCACACCACTTTTGACAACGGAGAGGCCAGCGGCGCCGACCGGCTGCTGTCCAGCGCGGTCAAGCAGGTGGACAACGCCGTATATGCCGCTGTCCGCAGCCTGGCGGAAGGCAAGTTCGCCGGCAGGCAGACCGTCACTTTCAATGCCAGGAACGATGGCGTGGGTTTGGCTCCCCACCACGCAGCCGAGGCTTCTGCTCCAGCGGAGGTTCAGGATGAGATCGATAGGATAGCGGCCGGCCTGCGCGAGGGCACCATCCGTACCGGTGTGGGCCCGACTGGAGAGGACCTGGTCGTCACTTTCTGGGACCAACTCCGGACCTGGGACTGGACTGAATTGGCCGTGTTGGTGCTGGCTGTCTTCACCGCTGTGGTGATTGGAGCCCTCATCATCTGGTTCACCCGGGCTTCAGAGCTCAGGGGGGAGGGGATGCCCTGGAACCAGGTGATATCCCATGCCAACAGCCTGGTGCGGGCAGCTTACGGCGGCCTGTTTGAAGGGGCGTTCGGGTCGCCCCAGGCCCTGGCCAACACTCTCATCTATTCCACACCCTACATCTTTGCGGGACTGGCGGTGGCGTTGGGCTTCCAATGTGGTCTGTTCAACATTGGGGCCGAAGGGCAGCTGTATATGGGGGCTCTGGCCGCCACGGTCGTCGGCTTCACGGTCACCGGGCTGCCCATCTACATCCACCTGCCGATGTGCGTCGTGGCGGGGGCGTTGGGCGGGGCCATCTGGGGCGCCATTCCCGGCCTGATCAAGGCTACCACCGGCGCTCACGAGGTGATCAACACCATCATGATGAATTACATCGCCGTCAAGACGGTGGACTACCTGGTCAAGAACCCGCTCAGAGACCTCACTGCGTCGCTGGACCGGACCCCGTTCGTGGCCGAGACCGCCCGTTTCCCCCTTCTTTTTCCCAAATTGGGGGTGCATTCGGCTGTCTTGCTGGCGATAGCGGCCATCTTTTTTGTGTGGTGGTTCCTGTTCAAGACCACCTGGGGCTTTGAAATCCGAACTGTGGGCGCCAATCCCAGCGCAGCCCGCTACGCCGGCATAAACGTCGGTCGCAACTTCGTGCTGGCCATGGGGGTGTCCGGGGCGCTGGCCGGGCTGGCTGGCGTGGACATCGTGCTGGGACGGCCCAGCGAGTACGCCCTCAAGGCGGCCTTCTCCAGCGGCTTTGGGTTTGACAGCATCGCCGTCGCCTTGCTGGCCAAGAGCCATCCCTTCGGTATTCTGCCGGCGGCGTTGCTGTGGGGCTCAATGCGGAACGGGGCCGGTCTGATGCAATTGCGGGCGCAGGCCATCTCCATTGACCTGGTGAACATCATTCAGGGGCTGGTGATCATGTTCATTGCCGCCGACCAGATCATCCGCTGGCTGTACCACCTGCGGCGCCGCGGCGAAGGCGCGGTGGTGTTCACCCGCGGTTGGGGAGGGTAAGCCATGAATGTGACAAGTACGAGCGATTCGCGAATCGCCCCAACAACGCGATTCTGGAACCGGGCCCGCGGGTTTGGCGTCTTCTACCTGGTGGTGGCCCTGATCGTCTTGGTGGCAGCCATCACCCAGGTAGAGGCTGACGCCGTTTCCAAGCTGGGCCTGGGAATCATCGGCAAGCCCCCGCCGGTACGGGTTGGGTTGCCCACGCAGCTCAGCCTGATCGGCATCGGTATGCTGCTGGTGGTCAGTGGAATCTACTCACTGGTGCGCCCTCGGTCTGAACGGGGTGTGTACATCCTGCTGGGATTGAGCTTTGCGCTGATCGTGCTGGGTGCCATCATCGCCGCTGCCGCCGGGCGGAGCATTGACGTGGTAGGCCTGATCAAGGACAGCGTGCGCCTGGCGACACCCATCACGCTGGGCATGCTGGCCGGCGTGATGTGCGAGCGCTGTGCTGTGATCAATATCGGCATCGAGGGGATGATGCTGACCGCCGCTGCTGTCGGTTACCTGGCCTCCCTCACCACCCAGAACATGTGGCTGGGGTTACTGGCCGCTGTCCTCAGCGGGGGCCTGATGGCAACCCTGCTCGCCATCCTCTCCATTCGCTTCATGGTGGACCAGATTATTGCCGGTGTGGTGGTCAACATCCTGGCGGTGGGTATCAGCGGCTACCTGCGCTCGGCCTTTATGCTAAAGAATCCGTTCGGCGGGCCCGGGGTGTTCCCCTACGTCTTCCGGAACACGCCGCTGTGGGACCTCCCCATCCTGGGGCCAATCCTGTTCCAATATCAGCCCATGGTCTACGCGGCCATGATTCTGGTGCCGTTGATATGGTTTGTACTCTTCCGCACGGCGTGGGGGCTGCGCTCCCGTGCTGTCGGCGAGCACCCACGCGCTGCCGACACGCTGGGCATCAACGTCTTCAAGATACGCTACGTGAACGTCATCCTGGCCGGCTGCGTGGCCGGTCTGGGCGGCGCCTGGTTCTCGCTGGAGACGGTGGGGCACTTCGACGACCTGATGACCAACGGGCGTGGTTTCATCGCGCTGGCAGCCATGATCTTCGGCAACTGGAACCCGGTCGGGGGAGCGATGGGGGCGCTGCTCTTTGGCTTTGCCGACGCGCTGAACTTCAAGTTCCAGATATTAGAGGTGCCGGTACCCTACCAGTTCATCGGCATGCTGCCCTTCATCCTGACCATGATCGCCGTCGCCGGCGTCATCGGCAAGACGGTGCCTCCGGCGGCTGACGGCCAGCCGTACCAGAAGCAGTAGCCTGACACGAAGAAACCAGGTTTCTTGGAGAAACCAATCAGACGTCGGACGTAGGAGTTCAGTTCCCAAGCAATAGAACGCTGATTTCGCAGATTTGACGCAGATAACGCAGATATGACGAAGAATGCCAGCGAGAATCAGCGTGCATCTGCGTTATCTGCGTTCTATTCAGGGAGTGGATGTCTGATTCACTCCTCCATCAGGCCGAGATTTCCGATGCCCTACCCAAAAGTCCAGTTCCGTGCCGGTGAGTGCTACTACCTCTACAATCAAGGGGTAGGCTGCCAGCCCATATTCTTCGATGCGGAGAACTGGGGATACTTCATCACCCGCCTCAAGCACTATTGCCAGCCCGACCTGATCGACGTCGTGGCCTATTGCCTGATGCCTACCCATTATCACCTGCTGGTGCGCCTGAAGACCGTTGACCTGGCGACTCGTATCATGCGACCCCTGGGCCTATCATACACAATGGCGATCAACCGGCAGCAGGAGCGCGCTGGCTCCCTGTTTCAGGGCCCCTTCAAGGCCGTTTGGGTGAACAACAACACGTATCTGTTGCATCTGTCACGCTACATTCATATGAATCCGGTCACCGCTGGCCTGGCGACCCAACCGGAAGAGTGGGAATTCTCCAGCTATCGGGACTACGTTGGACTACGACAGGACACATTGCCAGCCCTCGACATCATCCTGTCGCAATTCCCTTCTCCCCAGGCCTACCGGGACTTCGTCGAAGCGTATCGCGAATACCACGTCCAGTTGATAGAGCATCTGCTCTTCGACGAGGGGTAAGGGAGACACGGGGTTTCCATACTCGACTCAACTGAAAAAAGGGAAGATTTACCGCACACCTGCCCCCACCTGCACTTGCGCTGCGCGCAAGCGCGGTGCAAGTGTGCGCTGCCGCGCAGCGGCGGTGTCAGGGGGAGCACGCAGCCCGTCCTGACCGGCGGGCCAGGAAGTTCGCAGAGATTTCATAAGGTTTTCTTTGCGTTCTCGGCGTTCTCGGCGGTGAGAAGATGCTTTTTTCAGAGGAGTCATACTCGATTCATATGAAACGTTAACGTTGTTCTTGCGCCAATCAGACATTCCTGGCCGATAATCATCAGCTGG
Organism: Anaerolineae bacterium; assembly: GCA_030597485.1. Lineage (GTDB taxonomy): Bacteria > Chloroflexota > Anaerolineae > 4572-78 > NAK82 > JAUVRU01. Next base: position 1,228 of record JAUVRU010000157.1, on the reverse strand, counting down.
TCAATCGTGCCCATAACGAGGACAGATTATCCCTGAAAGGAAGGAGGCAAGGCGGTTTCTCCCCTGGCCGGTCTTGCATAGACCAGGTTTCTGAGGCGAAGAGTGACCGCTGCCTGAATCTTATGAGCGTGGAAAAAGTCATCATCATTGGATCGGGACCGGCTGGCCTGACGGCCGCCATATACGCCGCGCGCGCCGATCTTAACCCATTGGTCATCAGCGGCCCGCAGCTGGGCGGACAGCCCTCCATCACCAACGAGGTGGAGAACTTCCCCGGCTTTCCCGAGGGAATCACCGGCCCCGAGCTGGTTCAGAAGATTCAGAAACAGGCTGAACGATTCGGCGCCCGCGTCGAGTTCGACGAGGTGACTGAGGTTGGTTTGAGCGTGTCCTCCTTCCGCATCAAGACCCACAGCAAGGAACATGAGGCCAAAGCCATCATCATCGCCACCGGTGCCTCAGCCCGCAAGCTGGGCGTGCCTGGCGAGGTGAAGCTCATCGGCCGGGGCGTCAGCTATTGCGCCACCTGCGACGGTTTCTTCTTCAAGGAGAAGGATGTGGTGGTCGTGGGCGGCGGTGACAGCGCCCTGGAGGAGGCCCTGTTCCTGACCCGTTTCGCCAGCAGCGTGCGCATCATCCATCGCCGCGACCAGTTGCGCGCCGGTCCCACGCTCCAGGGACGGGCGGAGCGGAACCAGAAGATCGACGACAGCTGGAACACGGTCGTTACCCAGGTCAACGGCGAGGATGGGGTCGAGTCGCGCACCCTGAAGAACGTCAAGACGGACGAGACGTCAACGCTGCCCATTGACGGCGTGTTCATCTTCATCGGCCACGTGCCCAATGCCCAGATATTCGAGGGTCAGCTGGAGATGGACGAGAATGGCCATCTGCTCACCGACAAGCTGGCTCACACCAGCGTGCCCGGCGTTTTTGCCGCCGGCGAGGTGGCCGACCCCATCTTTCGCCAGTCAATCACCTCGGCCGGCGAGGGGGCCAAGGCGGCCATCGAGGCCGACAAGTACCTGGCCGAACTGGAGGATCGCGCCTACCCGGGTCGCAAGTGATGCCGGCCAGGGAGTCCGACGACTCTTGCCGACGGCCGACGTCGGGAGACTTGGGACTCCGATACATGCATCGACGGCTGATGAGGGAGCCAAGGCGGCCATCGAGGCCGACACCGGCCTATTGATGGGCTTGTGTCTCTGTAGCGCGGCGACTTTCATCG
>JAUVRU010000149.1 GCA_030597485.1 Anaerolineae bacterium | reverse complement strand
ATGGGCGGCGGACTACGGACCCGCCGGGCACGAATCATGATCCTGGCACAGCCTTAGGAGGCATATCATGAGACTGAGAAAACAGCATTTGACAGTGTTGATTTCGTTCTTGTTCATCGCTAGCATGTTGCTGCCGGCGTGTCAGGTGGGACCACCTGTGGTGGCGGCTGACACCGGCGAGAGCAGGACGAGCGCCCAGCCGGAACCGGTTGTGCCGGCAATCACGCCCGAGCCGCTGCCGCCGCGGGTGGTTCTGGTGACACCGGAGACGGGCGAGGAGCATCCGCTGGATGCACCGCTGCAAGTGGTGTTCGATCAGCCGATGGATGCAGTGGCGGTAGAGGCCGCGTTCAGCATCGACCCGCCGGTGGCTGGCGACTTCGAGTGGCCGTTCCCCCACATCATGGAGTTCAAGCCGAAGACCGGCTTTGAACGGGCCACCCGCTACACGGTGCGCCTGGAAGAGAGCGGGCTGAGCCAATCTGGCCTGCCCCTGCAGGAGGCGTTGAGCCACCATTTCGAGACGGTTGGCTTCCTGGAGGTGACGACTGTTCAGCCGGCTGACGGCACTACCGAGGTGGCAGCCGATGCTGTCGTGACCGTGCTGTTCAACCGGCCGGTGGTACCCCTGACGGCCATTGAGGATCAGAACAAACTGCCGCGGCCTCTCACCTTTGTGCCTCCGGTGAGGGGGAAGGGGGAATGGCTGAACACTTCCATTTACATGTTCACCCCGGATGAGGCATTTGAACCGGCCACCGCCTACAAGGCGCGTAGCGGTCACAGCCTGACCGACACCACCGGCGGCGTGCTGGCCGAGGATTACATCTGGGAGTTCACCACCGTGATGCCAGCGGTGGTGGCCACTTCCCCGGACGAGGGCGACATTTACGTCAGCATTCAGCCTACCATCCAGGTGGCCTTCAACCAGCCAATGGACCGGAAATCGGCAGAGGCAGGATTCGCGATGTACTGCGGGGAAATGGCCGAGGAGGTGGAAGGCGCCTTCGAGTGGAGCGACGAGGGGCTGGCACAACCGGAGGAGACTCAGCGGCGCGCCTATAGCTACACGTGGGCTGAGGGAGAGGGGCCGCCCAGGGTGGGTGCGGAGACGATGAGCTTCACTCCCCATCGTCCCCTCGATTTCGGGGCCACCTGTGTGGCCATCATATCTGACGGCGCCCCAGGGGCCAAGGGTCAGACGGGGACAGGCGACGACTACGTGTGGGCTTTCACCACCATCGAGTATCCGAGCATTGTCTCTACCTATCCGGTCGATGGCGATGACGACGCTGACCCCTGGGACAACCTGCAGGTCACCTTCTCCAGCCCGATTGATCCGGGCTCCATCAACGACAACTTCAGTATCACGCCGGCCATCACGGCGACGGAGGTTTACACGTATTGGTGGTCGAGCAACACCCGGCTGGAGATCTCGTTTGACACCAAGGCCAGCAGCAATTACAGAGTCACGCTCAGCCGCAACATACGGGGACGGGATGGACAGAAGCTGGGCAAGGACACCACCATTCGCTGGCGTACCCGCGCCATGGACCCCATGGTGTATCTCTATGCGCCCTATCGGGTGGGCACGTACCTGGCCTACACGCCCACGATGGCCTATGTGAACGTGCGCAACGTGAGCCAGGTTGATTTCGCATTGTACCATATGCCGTTGGAGGATTTCCTGCGGGCGAACGGCGAGGATTCCTGGGAGTATTGGGATGACTATGCCGGCACCCGAAAGAACCGGGTACGGTCGTGGTCGCTTCCGGTGGCACCGGAGTTGAACGAGAGCCTGGTCTACGGCACCAACCTGGCCGGAGAGAAAGGAGCCAGTCTGGACCCGGGCATCTATTATCTGGAGGCGGAGGCCCCGTCTGACGCAGTGTACCCGGAGGCGAAAGGGTATGACTGGTTGCCACTGGAACGGCAGATCATAGTCGTGTCCAAGCACAACCTGACCCTGAAGACCACGGCCACTGATTCGCTGGTGTGGGCAGCCGACCTGAAATCTGGCGACGTGTCACCTGGCCTGCCTGTCCAGCTGGTGAACAAGAGCGGCGATGTTCTGACCAAAGGCAAGACGGACCACGACGGTGTGTTTGTGGGCGACGAGCACGAGCCGATTGACGTCTGGGATTCTGTTTTTGCCTTTGTCGGCAATCCAGACAAGCCGGACGAGGATTTCGCCATCACCATCAGCGGGTGGGACGATGGCATCTCGCCGTGGGAATTTGACATGCCGGTGGAGGATTACCTGCAGCCGGTGACGGCCTACTTCTTCACCGACCGTACCATCTACCGACCGGGCCAGAAGGTCTACTTCAAGGGCATCATACGTGAGGACGACGACGCTCACTACGCGCTGCCGGGCCAGTACTCCGAAGTGGAGGTCACCATCTACGACGGCCAAGGTACGCGTGTGTTTGAGGAGTCCATGTCGCTCAGCGATATGGGGACTGTGGACGGCGAGTTTGAGTTGAGCGAGGAAGCAGCCCTGGGTTACTACTCCATCGAGGCCATCTATGAGGAACAGTACATAAGCGCCGGATGCCAGGTGGGCGAGTACCGCAAGCCGGAATGTCAGGTGGCGGTGGAGACGGACAAGCCGGAATACGTTCAGGGCGACACGGTCAACGTTACCGCCCAGGGCACCTACTTCTTTGGCGGGCCGGTGGCAGACGCCGAGGTTAGCTACAGCGTGCTGTCTGCTGATCGCTTCTTCGACTACCAGGGCAAAGGGTGGTGGGACTTCACCGACTACGACACCAGTCGCCGGGGGGAGTACTACGGCTCCTATGGCGAGGTGATCGCTGAGGGGACGGGCGTGACCGACAGCGAAGGCCGCTTCACCTTCAGCGTGGAGGCCGACATCGCGGAGTATACCGCCAGCCAGCTGTTCACGCTAGAGGTAACGGTCACCGACATCAACGACCAGCAGGTGAGCAGCCGGACGGAGGCGATGGTCCACAAGGGGCTGTACTACATCGGACTGCGCCCGGAGCGGTACGTGGGCCAGGCCGGCGAGGAGAACAGCGTTAACATCATCACCGTGGATTGGGACAGCCAGCCGGCGCCCAACCGGGAGCTGACGGTGGTGTTCGCCGAGCACAACTGGTACAGCGTGCGCAAGCAGGCGGAGGATGGGCAATACTACTGGGAGAGCACGGTTGAGGATGTGCCCGTCTATACCGCCACTGTGGAGACGGACAGCGACGGTGAGGCCTCTGTCAGCTTCGTGCCGGAGACGGGTGGCACCTATAAGATAATGGCCAGTGGCCTGGACGAGAAGGAACACGAGATTCGCAGTTCCGCCTATATGTGGATCAGTGGCTACCGTTTCATCAACTGGCGACAGGAGAACGATGACCGTATTGACCTGGTGACCGATCAGAAGCAGTACCAGGTGGGTGACACAGCCACGATCCTGATCCCCCATCCGTATCAAGGTCCGGTCAAGGCCCTCATCACGCTGGAACGGGGACATATCTACCAGCACTGGGTACAAACGCTGGAGACGAATTCAGAACAGATAGAGATCCCCATCACTGAGGACATGATCCCCAACGTGTTCGTCTCGGTCGTCATCGTGAAAGGGCAAGACAAGAGCAGCGATCTGCCCAGTTTCAAGATGGGATATGCTCAGTTGCCGATCGACACGGCCGAGAAGGAGCTGACCGTCACCCTGACGCCGGACAAGCCTGCCGAGGAGCATTACCAGCCAGGGGAGACGGTAACCTACGACGTACTGGTCGTCGACAGCCAGGGAGAGCCGGTGGAGGCCGAGCTGACACTGAGCCTGGTGGATCTGGCGGTGCTGTCGTTGACCGAGCGGCCGGTGGACATGGTGAGCACCTTCTGGCGAGAGCGGGGGCTGGGGGTGCGCACGGCCAGCGCGCTGACGCTGTCGGTGGACCGCATCAATGTGGCCATGGCACCCGAGGCCAAGGGAGGTGGTGGCGGCATTGGTGAGGACTTCGGCGTGGTGCGTCGCCGTTTCGAGGACACTGCCTACTGGAACCCGACGGTGCGGACTGACAGCCAGGGCCGTGCCACCGTCAAGGTGACGCTGCCGGACAACCTGACTACCTGGCGTATGAGCTCCTGGGGAATCACGGTTGACACCCGGGTGGGGCAGTCCAAGACGGACGTGGTCGCTACCAAGGATCTGCTGGTGAGGCCGGTGGCGCCGCGATTCTTCGTCATCGGCGACCGGGCAGAGCTGGCGGCGGTGGTGAACAACAACACGGACCAGCCGCTGGACGCGGAGGTGGTACTGGAAGTGGAGGGCCTGGAGATGGAAGGCCCAGCAACCAAGCGGGTCACCATCGCGGCCAATGACAAGGCCAGGGTATCGTGGCCGGTCGAAGTGGGCAACGTGTCGGAGGTCACGCTGCGTTATGGTGCCAAGACAGACAACCTGGCGGACGCAATGGAGATGTCGCTGCCGGTCTATAGCTACAGCACGCCGGAGGTGGTGGCCACCGCGGGGCAGCTGAATAGGGATGGGCAGCGGGTGGAGGCTCTCATGCTGCCTGCCAGCTACGATCCCACCCAGGGAGAGCTGACGGTGCAGCTGGATGCATCGCTGGCGGCCGGCATGACGGATGGCCTCAAGTACCTGGAGCATTTCCCCTATGAGTGTACTGAGCAGACTGTCAGCCGATTCCTGCCCAACGCGGTCACCTATCGGGCTTTCAAGGAACTGGGGCTGGATCTGCCCGAACTGGAGACGGCGCTGCCGGGCCTGGTGGGCGTTGGGCTGCAGCGGCTGTACAACCAGCAGCACTACGATGGCGGCTGGGGCTGGTGGGTTCTGGACCGGTCCGATCCCTTCCTGACCGCGTACGTGTTGCTGGGTATGGTGGAAGCGGACCAGGCCGGATTCGTGGTGGATGATGGCGTGATGGCAGAGGCGGCCGCATTCCTGGAGGACAGCCTGCAAGCGCCAAAGACGATCAATCAATCCTGGCAGGCCAATCGGCAAGCGTTCATCCTGTATGTGTTGGCCGAAGCCGGTGAGGGGGACCTGGGCCGCACCGTGGCCCTGTTTGGCCGACGCCAGAAGCTGGACACGTTCGGCAAGGCTTACCTGGCCATGGCGTTGGGCCTGCTGGAGCCGGACGAGTCCTCCCGGGTGGATACGCTGCTGTCCGACATCACCAGCGCTGCCATCGTCAGCGCCACCGGCGCTCATTGGGAGGAGGCGCAGGTGGACTACTACGCCATGAACACGGACACGCGCTCCACCGCCATCGTGCTGGCGGCGTTATCCCGGCTGGATCCGGAGAATGGGCTGGCCCCCAACACCGTCCGCTGGCTGATGAGCGTTCGCAAGGAAGGCCATTGGGAGACAACCCAGGAGAATGCCTGGGCGATCATAGCCTTCACCGATTGGATGCTGGCGACCGGTGAGCTGGAGGGGGCGTACAACTGGCGGGTGGCTGTGAACGAGGCCACGTTGGGCACAGGTAGTGTGTCACCATCCAACATCAAGGAGACCACCAAGCTGCAGCTGGAGATAGCACGGCTGCTCGCGGATGAGATCAATCGGGTGGAGATCCAACGGTGGCCGCCGGCTGATCAGGCGGCCGGCAGTGGACGGCTGTATTACAGCATATACCTGCGTTACTTCAAGCCGGTGGAAGAAGTGGCAGCCCTCAATCGGGGAATCATCGTCAGTCGCCAGTACCAGCTGGCTGATTGCGACGAGGAGACGGAGACTTGCCGGGCTATCGACGAAGCACAGGTGGGCGATATCATCCAGGTGAATCTGACCATCATTGCCCCCAATGACCTGCACTACGTGGTGGTGGAAGATCCCTTTCCCGCCGGCGCCGAGGGGGTCGATCAGAGCCTCAAGACGACCAGCGTGGTGGGTGAGGCGCCCGAGTTGAAGCGCACCGACCGGCGCAGCCCGTGGGGTGGCAGCTACGGCTGGTGGTGGTTCAGTCACACCGAGATGCGCGACGAGAAGGCGGTTCTCTTTGCCACCTATCTGCCGCGGGGGACGTATGAGTACACCTATCTGATTCGCGCCAGCCTGGCCGGCGAGTATCGGTTGATCCCTACCCATGCCTACGAGATGTACTTCCCCGAGGTGTTCGGACGCGGTGATGGGGGGGTGTT
>JAUVRU010000159.1 GCA_030597485.1 Anaerolineae bacterium | reverse complement strand
TTCTGGTTTGAAGCATTTATGCACCTACTGGACACCCGACAGGGCTTGGGCGAACTCTTCGCCGCGGGTTTGCGCCGGGCAATGGCCGAGCTCGAGGGTGACATACCAGGTGAACTGATCCGCCTGGGTCGAGAACTGGAGTTTAACTTTGGCTTCCCCGCCCACCGCGAGGGACGCTTCTGGGATGAGGAACCCCTGCCCTTCTGGGTGATCTCGGCCATGATGCACGCCAGCACCAGCCGTGATCCCTCGATCGGGACCCACCAAAGCTCGCTGTTGCTGGCAGAGTTCCTGCTCGCCGACCGGGAGTTGGCTCGCCGCCAGTTCCGGCTTCTGTCGGAGAAGGTCTGGGGGTATCCAGATGCGCTGGAACCCACCTTCGAGAACAAGGCTCCGGTGGCCATCTGGAGCCAGCATCAACACATGCTGATCGACTCGCTGCCTATGTGTGACTTCGCTTTCCCCCAACTGATGCGCCCTATGGACAGCATCGAAACCTGGCGCAATACGGAGGATATCCTGGGCGATTTGGACCTGGACCTTCGGCTGTGTGCCGCCGTCACCGGCGCGGAGCTGACGCGCCAGGAGCTGAGCAGGGTGGCGGAACGTGCCTTCACGCTGGAGCGAGCGATGTTGGCCCGGGCCGGGCGAGGGCGGCAAATGGAAGAGGGCCTGGCGCCTCATTTCAAACTGCCCTGTCGCGCTGATGGGACTCTGATTGACGCGGCTGGCTTTTCCAGGTTGTTGGATGAGTATTATTCTGCCCGGGGCTGGGACCTCGAGTTTGGCTGGCCGCAGGCCGACCAGTTGAGAGAACTCGGTCTGGAGGACGTTATCTCCGAATTGGATGAACGCCGTCGGCAACCATTGTGATCGTCAAGGTATGGCCCAACCGAAGGAGGCAATAAGACTGAATGGCAACTGAAGCGGGAACCACCACTGCCGGTCGAGTGACATTGCCAGAAGACGAATCCACCTGCTCGCGCAGGCGCCAAGACACATCACAATTACTACGTCTTTGATCTCGGTTTACGCCAGTGCCCGATGAACGGCTGGGGGAGGAGCGCCTGACCGGCGCGGTGGCCGCCCCGCTGGGGCTCGACCCTGGCGCACCACTGCTGGTTGGTGCACTTGAGGGCGACATGATGCGAGTTTGATGACCACACGCACCCTGATACAGTGGCTGCCGGCACAAGGGGCGAAAATGTCGAAAGACCATAGTCCTTGTCGTTCAGGGACACTGTTCAGGACTGCTGAACGCACGTCCACCCAGGTGTATCGTGTGACTGACAGAGGGAGATAGAATGCAGCTTGTCGGGAAAACGGCCATCGTCACCGGAGCCGGGCAGGGGATCGGCAAGGGCATTGCCCGGAAGCTGGCCCAGGAAGGAGCAGCCGTGTTGGTCAACGACTTGGCCGGTGAGAAAGCCGAAGCAGTGGCCGCCGGCCTGCAGGCGAATGACGCTTCCGTTCTTGCCTTTGCCGGGGACGTGTCAGATGAAACGTCAGTGAAGGCCATGGTTGCCAGAGCACTGGCCGAGTGGGGAAAGGTAGATATCCTGGTCAACAACGCTGGCTATTTGCGCATGTCCCCTATTGTGGATATGTCACTGGAGGAATGGGAGCAGGTGTTCGCCGTTGACGCTCGTGGTGTGTTCCTCTGTTCTCGAGAGGTATTGCCGTCCATGATCGAGCAGCGCTACGGCCGCATCATCACGGTCGCGTCTATCGCCGCCTGGGTGACACGTCCCAAGGAAGCTCATTATTGCGCGGCCAAAGCGGCCGCGGTCCAGTTCACCCGGGTGTTGGCCTATGAGGTAGCGCGACACGGCATCACCGCCAACGTCCTGTGTCCGGGAACCACCGCGACAGAGATGACCACCGAAACCCTGGCAAAGGACCCGGTGGCTCGAGAAGGGTGGCGGGCGTCGGTACTGATGGGCGACTTCGCCAGGGTGGAGGATCAGGCAGATGCTGTGGCGTTCCTGGCGTCTGACCAGGCCCGATACATCACCGGTCAGGTTCTCTCGGTGGATGGGGGACAGAGTTTGAATTGGCTGCACGGCACGACCTGCTGACGTGGGAACGGCACGCTCCAGAGGGTGCAGTCAGAGTGGACCAGAGATTCGATCTCAAGCGGAAACCAAAGGAGGGCAGGAAATGGCAGCAGCCGTGTGGCACGGACGGCGTGATATCCGGACAGAGGATGTGCCTGAACCACCACCCCCGCCGGAAGGGCAGGTCAAGGTGAAGGTCGCCTGGTGTGGCATTTGCGGCACCGACCTGCACGAATATCTGGGCGGTCCGCTGTACGTACCGGTCGACGAGCCGCATCCGCTAACCGGTGTGCAAGCGCCGGTCATTCTGGGTCACGAGATGTCAGGAGACGTGGTCGAGGTGGGGCCAGGCGTGACGCGGGTGAAAGTGGGCGACCGGGTGGCGCTGTGTCCCATCATTGGCTGTCTGGAATGCCGGTGGTGCAAATCTGGCCTTATGGGCCTGTGTCCCAACATCGCCTTCCTGGGCATCTCCTGGCACGGCGGTGGTTTTGCGCAGTATGTGAACGTCCATGACTACATGTGCTACCAGCTGCCGCCTGAGGTTTCTTACGAGGTAGGCGCCCTGGTGGAGCCGTTTGCGGCCACCTACCGGGCGGTGAAGCGAACCGAAGTGCAGCCGGAAGAGACAGTCGCCATTGTCGGCACCGGCCCCATCGGCCTGATGGCACTTCAGTCAGCGCACATCCACGGGGCCCGGCGGGTGGTGGCTGTCGAGGCGGCAGCCAAACGGCAGGAACTGGCGCGTGAGTGCGGAGCCACAGCGGTGATCGATCCGGCAAAGCAAGACCCGGTGGCGGCGATCCGTGATATGACCGACGGAGAAGGCGCCGACGTGGTGATTGAGTGTGCCGGTGTCGAGGCCACCGGCATCCTGGCCGGGCGAATGGCCCGGCGCCAGGGACGCATCATGGTGATGGGTGTTTTCGAGGAGCCAGCCCCGCTGGATTACACCGATGTGGTCTACGGCGAGAAGACGATCATGGGCAGCATGGGGGGGTATGGGGTCTTCGACGAGGCCATCCAGGCGATGGCTGAGGGGAAGCTCGCCGGGGAGATACTGATCACCGGACGAATTGGCCTCGACAACTTCCTGCGGGATGGTCTGGAAGCGGTCATCAAACACAAAGAGGACAACGTAAAGATCCTGGTGTCGCCTGATTGACGGCAGCGGATAACGACGACAAACCGAGTTAGGCATAATTCCAGTGTTCTTGCAGTCACTGCCAGACGCAAACGGGACACTGAAGCGTTACGAGTGCGAGGAAACGCGATGAAAGCGTTGGTCAAGGAACGCCCGGAGCCGGGGTTAGCCCTGCTCGACATTGAGAGACCTCAGGTAAGAAACGTCGACGACGTACAGTTCAGAGTCGAGTACTGCGCCATCTGCGTGGGCGAGATAAAGGTGCATGACTGGAATGAATGGGCCGCAGCCGATACGACCATTCAACTGCCAACCGTGCTCGGGCACGAGGTATCGGGCGTCGTCACCCAGGTTGGCAGCGATGTGAGAGGCTTCTCGCCCGGCGATCGCATCGTCGTCGATCCGTTCATACCCTGTGGACACTGCTATCAGTGCAGGAACGGACGCACTAACATATGCGTTGATCGGGAGATCTATGGCAAGCGAAGAGGCGCTTTCGCCCAATACGCGGTACTCCCCGAGCGAGTGATCTGCGGGTTGCCTGACAAGCTAAGTCTGGAGGAAGGCGCCCTATTGGAGAACCTGGGCATTGCAGTGCATGCAGTCGAGCTTGAACCGCACGATCCCGGAGATGTGGCGGTCGTCGTTGGGGCTGGTCCGATCGGGATCATGGCGGCCCAAACACTGGCGGCGTACGGGGTACACGTTGCCATTACCGACGTGGTGGACCCCCGCCTGCAACTGGCCAGGGAGATCAGCCGGGCCACGGTTGTCGACATCAGGCAAGATGGCTGGCGTGAGAGGATTAGGGAGATGACACACGGGAGGGGAGCTGACTTTGTGCTTGAGGCAGCCGCCACCCAGTCCGCATTGGATCAGGCGTTCGAAGTGGTGAGAGACGGAGGAACGGTGGTCACCATCGGGACATTCGACAGGCCCGTCTCCTTCAATCCGTTTTTCACCATGATCCGCAGGGAAGTGAAGCTCTTGAGCAGCATCGGAAGAACGTGGGAGACGTGGCGGAGAATGACGCAGCTGGTTGAGGCCGACCAGGTGGAGTTGAAACCACTGATAACCCACATCCTGCCAATGGAAGAGTTCGACCGGGGCTTTGAGCTGGTCAGGTCGCACAGTGTGATGAAGGTGCTGCTGCGGCCCTAACTGGAAGGGACGACACCATGCATTACCATTCAGAGGAGCTCATCAAGGACATCTCGGCCAAGGCGCAGGCCTTCCGTATCCAGGTGCTGGGGATGGTTTACAGTGCCCAAACCGGTCATATCGGCGGTGCATTCTCAGTTGCCGAGATAGTGGCCGCGTTATACTTCCATCACCTGCGCCTGGATCCGGCTCGCCCGGACTGGCCCGAGCGGGATCGTCTCCTGTTCTCCAAGGGGCACGCCTGCGCCATGTTGTACACCGCCATGGCCCATCGGGGATTCTTCCCCGTCGATGAGCTGACGACCTTCCGCCAGCTCGACAGCCGGCTGCAAGGTCATCCGGATCGGGTCAAACTGCCGGGCATTGAGATGTGTGCCGGCCCGTTGGGGCACGGCGTCGCCATCGGGGTAGGGATGGCGCTGGCACAGAAGATGGGGGTCGAGAAGCCATCATCGTTCAGCGCCCCATCGTCCAGGGCCTCGATCGGGCGGACCTACGTGGTGCTGGGAGATGGCGAGATCAATGCCGGCGTGATCTGGGAAGGGGTGATGGCCGCGGCCAAGTATCGCCTGGGCAACCTGACGGCCATCCTGGACTACAACGGGATTCAGCAGACGGGCGCCACTGCCGACGTGATGCCCACCGAACCGATTGGGGACAAGTGGCACGCCTTCGGCTGGCACACCCAGGAGATTGATGGGCACAACGTGGGCGAGATACTGAATGCGCTGGACCGGGCCGATGAGGTGCACGCTCGCCCCAGCGTCATCATCGCCCGCACCACCAAGGGCAAGGGCGTGCGCCTGTTTGAATACGACCACCGCTGGCACGGCGTTCCCCCCAACCAGGATCAGTACCAGCAGGCACTGGCAGAACTGGAGGAAGGACTGGAACTATGGCAGAGCTAGTCTCGATGCGCATCGCCTATGGGAAAGCGCTGGTTGAGTTGGGAAAAACCCATCCTGACGTGATGGTTCTCAGCGCCGACGTGTCTAACTCTGACCACAGCTATATGTTCGCAGAGGCGTTCCCCGAGCGTTTCGTCAACGTGGGCATTGCCGAGCAGTGCCTGGTGGACGTGGCGGTCGGATTGGCCTACAGCGGGAAAATCCCCTTTGCCAACACGTTCGCTTTTCTGTTCGCCACCCGGGCGTTGGAGATGATACGCAGTCACCTTTGCTACGGCCAGGCCAACGTCAAGCTGATGGCAGCCTACGGCGGCATCTCCGACTCTTTCGACGGCCCCACCCATCATTCTATTACCGACCTGGCTATCATGCGGAGTCTGCCCAACATGACGGTGATTGTTCCCAGCGACCCGGTGGGCGTCGAGAAGCTGCTGCCACAGGTCGCCGAGTGGCCCGGCCCCGTCTTCTTCCGTCTGAACCGGAATGAGGTGCCGGTGCTGTTCGATGACAGCTACAGCCCTAAGATTGGCCAGGCAGTAACGGTGCGCCCCGGTAACGATGTGACGCTCATCGGTACTGGATTGATGCTCAGTCGCTGCCTGGAAGCAGCGGATGCTCTGGCGGGTGAAGGGGTCGATGCCCGAGTGCTTGAAGTCCACACTATCAAGCCGCTGGA
>JAUVRU010000342.1 GCA_030597485.1 Anaerolineae bacterium | reverse complement strand
TGTGTCTTTCGGCGGGCCGCATCCTCCCGTCAACCCGGGTGCCCCGAAGATGGCGACCAGCCTCAGGTCCAGCAGGATCAAGGCAATAGCCGTCAGTGCCCGGTTGTCCCGGAAGATGGTGCCCCAGATCCCAGCCGCTAGAGTGATCAGGCTGGCGTGCCATTCTGCCACGGTGACGATGCGTTCCTTGGGGTGCAGTGTCGTTGCGGAAAGGATGGCTCGAGGGATGTGGGGATTCTTGCGCCTTCGAAACAGACACGCGAGTAGACATCACCCGGGGGAACGGGTATGGGTTGCCGAAGTGGCTCCCGAATCATGCTGATCGCCCTGCTGTGGTTGCTGATGACAGGATGCGGACCCTTGCCCTTTCCTGCCGTCCATTCCCAGCGGCCGGCAGCGGATCCCTACCAGCCGTATCGCCCCTCGATGCAACCCTGGATACAGGCTCGACTTGAGGAAATCGGTACCTTGCCGCGCTATACGTTGCGCGTTGAATTGGATGGCGCCGGTGACCGGCTGAGCGGCGACATGCATGTCTCGGTGCCTAACACCAGCCGGGATGCCTGGCCTGATCTCGTCTTTCACCTCTATCCCAACACGCCCCACTACCAGGGTATGATCGCTGTGTCGCGGGTCGTATTGGACGGGCAGCCCGTGGTGACCGAGATGATTGAAGACGGTACCGGGTTGCGGGCGGTGTTGCCGGCTCACCTTCCCCCCGGCCAAGAGGTTGAGGTGACGATGCAGTTCAATGTGACCCTGCCCCGTGGTTCGGACGGCTACACGCTGTTTGGGTGGGAGGATGACATCCTCAGCCTGCCCGGCTTCTATCCTGCCCTGGCCGTGTACGAGGAGGCATCGATGGGCGAAACCGGACGATGGCTCGCCCAAGTTCCGCCGCTCTTCGCCGACGTGCTCTTCAATCCTGCTGCCTGGTATGAGCTGGAATTCACCGCGCCCGCTGCTTTGACCGTGGTTGCTTCTGGCACCACGTTGCAGATGGCCGACAATCAGGACGGCACCCGGACGTGGCACATCGTTGGCGGCCCCCTCCGAGACATAGCCGTCATGGCCAGCGACCGGTGGCACTCGGTCTCCGGGACCGCTGCCGGAGCGACGGTCACGTCCTACTACCCGGCCGACGAGCCGTCTGCCGGTCAGGCGGCCCTGTTCCACGCCGCCGCGGCTTTGCGTCTGTATTCCGATCTGTGGGGACGCTATCCGTACACTGAGTTCGATGTGGTGGCGGCCCCGTTGGGCTACCGAGGAATGGAATACAGTGGTCTGGTGATTGTGGGCGAGGATATGTACAGTCGCCACCGCCAACAGCTCGCCTTCCTGGTGGCTCACGAGACGGCTCATCAGTGGTGGTACGTCCAGGTGGGCAACGACCCGTTGGCCCACCCATGGTTGGATGAGGGGCTGGCAGAATATGCCGCCTTCGACTATTACCGCGGTGTGTATGGTCAGGGGGCCGCCGAGGCCTTGCTGTCCACCCGGTGGCTGATGCCCATAGAGGCCCTGTCGGCCAAGGGGGCCGTAGGGCCGGTGGACCGACCGGCCGACGCCGTGAACGCTACCGAGTATGAACTGCTGGCATATGCCAGGGCTTCTCTCTTCTTCAACGCACTGCGGGAACGGCTGGGCGATGAGCTCTATTTGGAGGTGCTGCGCACCTATGTGGAGACATATCGGTGGCAGGTCGCCACCCCGCAGCGTTTCTTGCGCCTGGCCCAGAATGTGTCAGGCGCCAACCTGAATCCCCTGGCCGAATCTTGGTTGCGCTAGCCGACCCTTCAATGTGTCAATCCTCTGGAGGCTGAAATGACACAACCTGAGCTGCTGCATCTTTTCTCTCCCCTGTCGATCGGGAGAATCCAACTTCCCAATCGCATCGTTATGCCGGCCATGGGCACTCGCTATCCGACCTTTGCCGGAAAGGTCACCGACCGGCTGATCCGGTACTATGTAGACAGGGTGCAAGGCGGGGTAGGGCTGGTCATCGTGCAATTCTCCAGCGTCACGTCCACCGGACGCAGCTCTCATTATCCCCTGGGAATCTGGCACGACGACCACATTCCTGGCCAGCGGCGGCTGGTGCACGCCATTCACGAGGGGGGGGTACCGGCGGTGCTCCAGATGGCACACGTGGGAGCTATGGGAGTCCCGGCCATCACCGGAGCACAATCCATCGGCCCTTCCTCGGTGCCCTGTTTTGGCCGCGGCGTGCCCCGAGAGATGACCGTTCTGGAAATCCACGAGATGGTGGATGCGTTCGCTCAGGCAGCGAGGCGGGCAGTGGAGGCTGGTTATGATGGGGTGGAGCTGCATATGGCCCACGGTTACCTGTTACAGGAGTTCCTCTCGCCACGCTCCAATCGTCGCACGGACCACTATGGCGGTGATCTGGACGGTCGGCTTCGTTTTCCGCTGGAAGTGCTTGGGCGTGTGCGTCAGGCGGTGGGCACTGAGCCTCTGATATTCTGTCGCTTGTGCGCGGACGAGGCTGTGCCTGACGGGATCACGCTGGAGGATGGAGTACGGATTGCCCAGGCTTTGGAGGCGGCCGGCACCGATGTGCTGGACGTCACCGGCGGAGGGGCTGACACCTTTCACGTCAGTGTGCCCTCGGGATCAGACCCACCTGGCGGCGTCCTGGTGCCTATGGCAGCAGCAGTGAAGCGGGCGGTGAAGGTGCCTGTGATCGCTGTGGGCAAGTTGCACGATCCGTTCGAGATGGAGCGGGTTCTGGCCAATGGCCACGCTGACATGATTGCTGTGGGGCGGGGCCTGATTGCGGACCCGGAGCTGCCGCGCAAGGCGCTTGAAGGGCGATGTGACGAGATTCGCCCGTGCCTGACCTGTGAGCGCCCTGAGTGCCACGGGCGTATCTTCAGCCAGCTGAGCATGGGCTGCGTGGTCAATCCGGCGGTTGGGCGCGAGGGGATGTATGTGCTGCGCCGGGCGGAACAACGCCGCCGGGTGCTGGTGGTCGGCGGCGGCCCGGCTGGCCTGGAGGCGGCCCGGGTGGCAGCGCTGCGGGGGCACGACGTGATCTTGTGTGAGCAGGAGACACGCATCGGCGGACAGGTCTTCCTGGGTGGTCAGGCGCCCCACAAGCGGATGCATCTCGCGCTCATTGACTACTATGCAAGGCGGCTAGCGCGATTGGGCGTTAAGGTGCGCTTGGGCACGCCGGTGGATGCAGCAAAAGTGCTTTCCATCGCGCCCGACATCGTCATCGTGGCCACCGGTGCCAGGCCGCGCAGCTGCGACATACCGGGGCTGGGCGACAGCGCGCTGACGGCCTGGGATGTGCTGGGCGGCACACCTGTGGGCCAATCGGTCGCCATCATCGGCGGCGGATCGGTTGGATGTGAGGCTGCTGAGTATCTGGCAGAGCGCGGGCACGAGGTGACCATTCTGGAGATGTTGCCCCAGGTAGCCCGTGATCTGATGCCCTGGACGCGCCAGCTGATGGTCGACAGGCTGGCGGCGCACGATGTGGAAATCCTCCTGCAATGCACCGCGCTGGAGCTGGATGGACGGCGACTTGTGTGCGATCGGGCTGGCCTTCGGGAGATACTGGAGGGAGTGGACTCGGTGGTGCTGGCTGTGGGAGCGGTGAGCCACGATCCGCTCTCGAAGGAACTGTGGGCTGCCGGGCTGAAGCCGGTGCTGATAGGTGACTGCGTGCGACCGGGGACTGCCGCCGATGCCATTCGCGCCGGGTACGAGGTGGGGCTGGCCGTGTGATGTCAGTCCGGGGTACTACTCGACTTCCTCCAGGTCAGCTCTTTATGCTTGCGGTG
>JAUVRU010000116.1 GCA_030597485.1 Anaerolineae bacterium | reverse complement strand
TGTCTTGGTGCCTTGGTGGTGGATGCTCTATACTCTGCAGCCACCCTCTAACACAACTCTAATATCTGTCTAGTGTGCATCTAACACGCCTCATCTACCATGCAAGTCATAGAGATAATCGGAAAAGGCCTCCTTGCGCAGGTCTGTGGAATCTGCTGCCAGGAGGCGAGTGACTGCGGTAAGTGCTGGTGCGGACGTGATCCCATAGAGGACCTTCGATGAAGTGTACTAATTGCCAAATCGTGATTCGTTGGCTACCGACGATTGTGGACGGAAAAGCCTACTGTTGTGCTGGATGTGCCGACGGGGGGCCATGCACTTGTGACTATGATCACCTGCCCGATTGGGGAGAGAAACGCCCAATCGTGTTGCGTCATACGCAGAGCATCTCTTATCATCACATCAAGGTTGAATATCAGGAGGCAAAAAAATGTCAAAGATAGTTGGAATCGATCTGGGTACCACCAACAGCGCGGTAGCGGTTATGGAAGGGGGCGACCCGACCATAATTACCACTGCGGAGGGTGGCCGACTCTGCCCATCGGTGGTGGCGTTTTCGAAGAACGGCGAGCGTATGGTGGGACAGACGGCCAAGCGACAGGCGGTGGTGAATCCGGATAACACGCTCAGCTCGGTCAAACGTCTCATCGGCCGGCGCTACTCGGAGACCGAAATCGAGCGCAAGATGTTGTCATACGAGATCGTTGAGGGCCCCGGTGGAGACGCACGCATCCACGTGCCCATCATCGACAAGACCTATACTCCCCAAGAGGTCAGTTCAATGCTGTTGGCCAAGCTGAAGAGCGACGCCGAAGCCTATCTGGGAGAGCCGGTAACCCAAGCTGTCATCACAGTGCCGGCGTACTTCAATGATAGTCAACGTCAGGCAACGAAAGACGCTGGCAAGATTGCTGGACTGGAAGTGCTGCGCATCATCAATGAGCCGACAGCAGCCGCCCTGGCCTACGGCCTGGACAAGAAGGAGAGTGAAACGGTTCTGGTGTGGGACCTGGGTGGTGGCACCTTCGACGTGAGTGTGCTTGAAGTGGGCGATGGCGTGGTAGAGGTCAAATCCACCAACGGCGATACCCACCTGGGAGGCGATGACTGGGACCAGGCCATCGTGGATTGGATTGGTGAACAATTCCGCAAGGAGCAGGGAATTGACCTGCGCCAGGATCGCCAGGCATTGCAGCGGCTCAGAGAGGCTGCTGAGAAAGCCAAGGTTGAGCTGAGCTCGATGCTGGAAACGGAGATCAACCTACCCTTCATCACCGCCGACGCCAGTGGGCCCAAACACCTGCAGATGAAGCTGACCCGCAGCAAGTTCGATCAGCTGACGGAGGAGTTGGTCAATCGCTGTCGCGAGCCCTTCAAGCTGGCGCTGTCAGACGCAAACCTCGAGCCGTCGCAGATCGACGAAGTGGTGCTGGTTGGCGGGGCGACCCGCATGCCGATGATTCAGGATCTGGTTCGGGAACTGACCGGCGGCAAGGAGCCGCACAAGGGTGTCAATCCCGACGAAGTGGTCGCCATCGGTGCTGCTATTCAGGCCGGTGTCTTGGGCGGCGAGGTGAAGGAGGTGCTGCTTCTGGACGTCACGCCTCTCTCACTGGGCGTGGAGACGTTGGGCGGTGTGATGACCGTGCTTATCTCCCGCAATGCCACCATTCCCACTCACAAGAGTGAGATCTTCAGCACGGCCGAAGAAAGCCAGACAGCGGTGGATATCAAGGTCTATCAGGGGGAACGTTCTATGGCGGCTGACAACATGTTACTCGGCCAGTTCCGTCTGGACGGTATCCCACCCGCTCCCCGGGGCCTGCCGCAGATTGACGTGAACTTTGACATAGACGCCAACGGAATCCTTAACGTCAATGCTGTGGACAAAGCCACCGGGCGAGAGCAGAACATCACCATCACGGCCAGCACCAACCTGGATCAGGGAGACATCGATCGGATGGTGCATGAGGCGGAAGACCACAAAGATGAAGATGCTCGCCGCAAGGAGATGGTGGACGCACGGAACCAGGCCGATGCCATGGCGCACCAGACAGAGAAGAGCTTGAACGAGTTGGGCGAGAAGGTGGATGGCGCTACCCGCGCTGATCTGGAAGCAAAGATCAACGATGTGCGGGATGCCATCAAGACCGACGACGTAGACCGGATAAAGCGCGCCATGGAGACCCTGCAACAGGCAAGCATGAAGCTGGGTGAAGCCATGTATGCCGAGCAGCCCGGCGCTGCCCCTGCGGGCGATGGCGGCGGTGGCTCTGATCAGGCTCCCTCTAGTAACCAGAGTGGTCAAGAAGAGGATGTGGTTGAGGGAGAGTTCACCGAAGCGTAGGGAGCAATCAGGTTGAGTGACGAAGAAACCCAGTCATCTGGAATAGACTGGGTTTCTTCGCAAGAACGTGATCGCCGGCCTGGAGTTGATATGCCATTGAGGGGTGTGTTCGATTCTTGGGGCAAAGACTTCCGAAGTTTGCCGGCATCCACCGGTTTTTCAGCCAGATTCGGCCTCAAGCCAGCCAGAATGGATGCAGGCCAACACGGAAACTTCGGAAGTCTGGATACTCGCCCCCAAATCTGAACGCACCTCCATTGAGCTGTTTTCAAGCAAGTGTGGTAGAATAACGGGCAACTGACATCTGGTTTTCGCCTCCCGGTGGGCCAGACTACGCCTGACTGGCGGCCTATGTGAGAACCAAGTAGGAAAAGCGGAGATGACTCAAAATGGGCTACATCTGGTATGATCCGATCTTCTTGTTATTCATCGTGCCCGTGCTCATTCTGGGCATTATCGCTCAGGCGGCGGTGAAGGGCCAGTTCAACAAGTACTCGAAGGTACGCACGATGCGAGGGTTGACAGGCGCCCAGGCGGCTCGCCAGATTCTGGATAGCAACGACCTGCACGGGGTGGCTATCGAGGAAGCAAAGGGGGGGCGACTGAGCGATCACTATGATCCGCGTTCGAGAACCCTGCGCCTGTCGCCGCAAGTGGCCCGTGTCTCATCCATATCGGCCGTGGGTGTGGCAGCTCACGAAGCAGGTCATGCCCTGCAACACGCTGATGGATATGCGCCACTGCAGCTTCGGTCCGCTATGGTACCCGCCGTCCAGTTTGGATCCTGGTTGGGCCCGCTCATCATCATGGGGGGTATCTTGTTGGAAGCAGTGATGGGCGCGTTTCAGCTGGGCAACGCGTTGGCGTGGATCGGCGTGGCGATCTTCAGCCTGGTTGCTGTCTTCTCCTTCGTCACCCTACCGGTTGAGCTGAATGCCAGCGCCCGGGCCAAGAAGCTGCTCTACCAGTACAACATCGTGGACAAGCGTGAATTGGCAGGGGTGAACAAAGTGCTGAATGCTGCGGCGTGGACCTATGTTGTGGCTGCCATCGCTGCTTTGCTCCAGGTGTTGCGCTGGGTTTTCATCCTTATCGGTAGTCGTCGGAGGTAGTCCAAATGTCCAACATCAAGATCTCTGTCATCAGCGTGATCGTCCTGGCTTCCCTGCTCGCCTGTGGTGGTCTGCCTCAGGCGCATCTTACTTTTGACACGCCGGGTGCCGAGCAGACCAGTTCGCTGGCGGAGAAGGGGGAAACCGCTACCGCAGCCCCCACCACCACCAAAGCGACCGTGATTGCTCCTCCCACCTTGTCTCCTTCACCCACACCACTCCCTCCCAAGATTGTGGAGGAGACCGAAGCCGAGGAGCTGTTGCTCATCAATCTATACGAGCGGGTCAGCCCTTCAGTGGTCAGCATCCAGGCAGTCAAAACCACGGAAGGCATCGAATTTGAGTTCGAGCATCCCGACTTGCCGGAAGGCATACCCACGCCCGAATTTCCCAGGCAACCGTTCCAAGAGTCCGGGGAAGGATCTGGGTTTGTGGTAGATACCGAGGGTCACATCGTCACCAATAATCACGTGGTAGAAGACACCAGCGAGCTCCTGGTGACTTTCTACGAGGGTACTATGGTGCCGGCCATCATCGTTGGTACCGACCCTGATAGTGACCTGGCGGTGATCAAAGTGGACGTCCCTCCTGAGAGCTTGCGTCCCATTGCCTGGGGAGACTCGGACCAGGTGCGGGTGGGTCAGCGTGCCGTGGCCATCGGCAATCCCTTTGGCTTTGAAAACACGCTGACGACCGGCATCATCAGTGGTCTCAGTCGCAGCCTGCCGGCAGTGACCGGCTATCGTATCCCTGAGATTATCCAGACTGATGCAGCCATCAATCCCGGCAACTCTGGTGGCCCTCTGCTCAATTCCAAAGGTGAAGTGATTGGCGTCAACACAGCCATCGTCCCCAACTTCAACCTGATGGGCGAGCGCAGTTTCCTGGGTGTTGGCTTCGCCGTCCCCTCCAACCTGGCGCAACGGGTTGTGCCCGTCCTCATCGAAAAAGGCGAGTACGTGCATCCCTGGTTTGGGTTTGTTGGTATGGACGTGCTGCCCGATATTGCCGCCGAGATGAATTTGCCTCGGGCACGAGGCGCCTTGGTGATCAGGGTGATACCAGGCGGCCCTGCCGACAAGGCCGGGTTGCGGGGCGGGACCTATGAGATTGAGGTGATGGGCCGGCCGGTGACCGTGGGGGGCGATGTAGTCATTGGCCTCGGGGGCACCGATGTGCGCCGCTTTGATGATATCCTGGCTTATCTCGATCGGTATGGGGAGGTGGGGCAGGAGCTGGAGCTGACCATCATCCGCGATGAGAAGACCCAGACGCTGACCGTGACCTTGGGCAAGAGGCAGGAGATAGTAGTGGAGGAGCAGTAGCGAACTATGCCCCAGCTCACCTTGCAAGAGGTAGAACACATTGCCGAATTGGCCCGGCTAGGCCTTACCCAGGCAGAGAAAGAGACGTTCTGCGAACAGTTGGCCACCATCCTGGGTTATGTGGAGATGCTGAATGGTCTCGACACCGAGGGAGTCCCGCCCACCACCAGCGCCTTGCCCCTGAGCAACGTGATGCGCTCCGATGAGGTGAGCTCCTCACTGCCCACGGAGGATGCGCTGGCCAATGCACCCGACGCCGACGCCGATCAGTTCCGTGTCCGGGCCATTTTGGAATGAACGCTAACACCGATCTGTGCTTCCTGACGATCCATGAGGCTCTGGCCTCGCTGCGCCGGGGGGAAGTCTCGTCAGTGGAGCTGACCCAAGCTGTGCTCGACCAGATCTTGTCTGTGGACAACCAGGTGCGGGCGTACATCAGCATTCTCCCCGAGGAGGCATTGGCGCAGGCTGAGGCAGCTGACCAACGTCGTGCAGAAGGCCAGAACGGGCCCTTGCTGGGTGTTCCGCTGGCCATCAAGGACGTTATTTGCACTCAGGGCATCACTACCACCTGTGGGTCACGCATACTGGAAGACTTCGTACCCCCTTTCGATGCCACTGCGGTGGCCAGACTTCGCTCGGCCGGTGCTGTCTTCCTGGGCAAGACCAACACTGACGAATTCGCCATGGGGTCCTCTACTGAGCATTCCGCCTTCTTCACCACCGCAAATCCGTGGGATGTGGAGCGGGTGCCGGGAGGCAGCAGCGGCGGAAGTGCGGCGGCGGTGGCCGCCGGCACCGCACTGGGGGCGCTGGGCTCCGACACAGGCGGCAGCGTACGCCAGCCGGCCGCTATGTGTGGGATTGTTGGGCTCAAACCAACA
The DNA here is from genome assembly GCA_030597485.1 of Anaerolineae bacterium. GTDB lineage: Bacteria > Chloroflexota > Anaerolineae > 4572-78 > NAK82 > JAUVRU01. The sequence continues at coordinate 1,158 of JAUVRU010000116.1, read as the reverse complement.
TATGGCCGTGTCAGTCGTTACGGTCTGGTTGCTCATGGCTCGTCACTGGATCAGATCGGCCCGCTGGCCCGAGACGTAGAGGATGCGGCCATCTTGTTGAGCTGTGTTGCCGGCCACGACTGGCGGGATTCCACCAGCCTCGACTCTCCCGTGCCCAACTATGTGGCCGAGATGAAAGCCGGTGACGGATTAAGGGGGATGAAGGTAGGAGTCCCCCAAGAGTATTTCATTGAGGGGATGGAAGCGGGAGTTGAGGCGGCTGTTCGGGCCGCGTTGGATGAGATGGCCGACCTGGGCGCTGACCTGGTGGACGTTTCGCTCCCTCATACCGAATACTGCATTCCCATCTACTACCTCATCGCCACGGCCGAAGCCAGCAGCAACCTGGCGCGCTATGACGGCGTGCGCTACGGGCTGCGGGTGAACAATCCCGATATGTGGCAGACATACTACGATACACGTCAATCCGGATTTGGCCCAGAAGTGAAACGCCGCATTATGCTGGGCACTTACGCGCTATCGGCTGGATACTACGATGCCGACTACTTGAAGGCCCAGCAGGCTCGCACCTTGTTGCGCCGAGACTTCACCCGCGTCTGGGAGCAGGTGGACGTCCTGGCCTGTCCTGTCTCGCCCACCGTCGCTTTCAGAATCGGGCAGAAGATAGATGATCCGCTCCAGATGTACCTGATGGACGTTTTCACGGTCTCGCTTAACCTGGTGGGAATGTGTGGTATCTCTGTCCCCTGCGGATTCTCCGACAACATGCCGGTCGGCTTGCAGCTTGTCGGCCCCGCGCTCGGTGAGAGTGTTATCCTGCGCGCGGCCTATGCCTATGAGCAAGCGACATCCTGGCATGCGCAGTGGCCAGTAGACAGTAGGCAGTAGTCAGTAGCCAGACAGCAGATGGCGAACTTCAGAATGTCGTTCAGGCTGGCCCATGGACACAGCTATCTGACTACTGATATCTGGATACCGTCTACTGGCTACTGATGACTGTCTACTGATGACTGTCTACTGACTACTGATAGCTGAAAGGAACCCCTATGCCAAACCCCAAAGCCATCATTGCAGGAGCCGGAAACGGAACGCGTCTTATCCCGGCGACCAAGGTGCAGCCCAAGGAAATGCTGCCTATCGTCGACAAGCCGGTGGTTC